>JAQIDF010000091.1 GCA_027858145.1 Prolixibacteraceae bacterium
GATTTTCATCACGGTTATTTTCAAAAATCTCTATACTTATTTACGGCGCTGTTTATTGCTCTATTGATATTGATTAATTACACTTTTGATATAGAAGATTCCTTTATCGACAGTTTTTATGGCAAACCGCTTCGCATACTTTTTTTTCTATTATACCATGGTATTGCCTACTATGGTGTTATACTCATAATTTACTTTCACGATAAAAACAATATTGCTTTTACACAGCGTTTTTGGGTGAAGAGTTTTCTGGGCTTACTCATTTTATCTGTCGACCGATCTGTTTTTCCCTATGTTGCAAAAATTTTAATTGATGGGGTTGAACCCATGACGTATCGCTTCTATTATAAAACATTGTTTAATTTATATGGTGTTGTTACCATTTTATTTGCGCTGTTTGTGCTATGGTTGATTTATGACAGAAAAGAGAAAGATGGATTTTATGGGTTGCGTTTTAATAAGGTTGGGATAAGAGCTTATATTGTATTGCTGTTGATAATGGTTCCTGTTCTTTATTTTGCAACTTGCATGCCAGATATTATTGATTATTACCCCACATATAAACGGGCTGGAGGTGTTCGTTTTTCCACCTTTTACGATATTAGCGAATGGTGGGCAAAACTAATTTACGAGTCGGCATATTTGTTTGATTTTGTAAATACCGAGATTTTTTTCAGAGGCTTTTTGGTTATTGGCTTATCGAAGTTGTTAGGAAAAAACGTGGTACTGCCCATGGCTGCAACGTATGCTGTTTTACATTTTGGTAAGCCAATAGGTGAGACGGTTAGTTCTGTGTTCGGGGGGTATATTTTGGGAATAATTGCCTTGTATAGCCGGAATATTTGGGGCGGTATTTTTATACATGGCGGCATTGCTTTTTTAATGGAAATATTTGCATTCTGGAGGCAATAAAAAAGGTTGTCCGAAATAAACAGACAACCTTTATATATCATTAAAATGGTAAATCATCATTCGATGGTGCATCACCGGGCTCAGGTGGTGGCGGAATATCCTCAGGAGAATAATCTGGAGTATTAGCACCCCCTTCGTTCAGTTTGTTAATGCGCCAGGCGTTTACATTGTGAAACCAGCGGCCATTAAATTCACGCGATTCAAGGTTAAAGGCTACGGCCACTTCATCGCCGGAGTTGAAACCGGTTAACAATGAAATTTTATCTCCAAACAATGTAAAACATACTTTTTTGGGAAACTGATCATCAGTTTCAATTACAAATTCCTGTTTTTGCCATTCTCGTCCGGCTTTGCTGGTACCCGACTGTACAGGCAAAACGTCGGTTATTTTTCCGTTTATCTCAAGATTCATAAGTGTATTTACTCTTTATCGTCAACAATTTCAAGCAACTCTACTTCAAAAATTAATGCACTGTTTGGTTCAATTGTCCCTTGACTGCCACGTTCTCCGTAAGCCAGTTCTGAAGGAATATAGAATTTATATTTTGAACCAACCTGCATCAGTTGAATACCTTCGATCCATCCTTTTATCACCCCATTAAGAGGGAATTCAGCAGGTTCGCCACGGTCAACTGAGCTGTCAAATACTTCACCGTCGATTGTTGTTCCGTGGTAATGAACTTTTACTCTGTCTTCAGCTGTAGGTTTTGGGCCATTTCCTTCTTCAATAACTTCATATTGCAAACCGCTATCAGTCATTTTAACTTCTTCACGTTTTGCATTTTCCAGAAGGAATTCCTGACTTTTTTTCAAGTTTTCAGCACCTTGTCTTTCACTTTTCTTTTGAAGGTATGTTCTTATGGCAGCGTTACTTTCTTGGGGGCCTTCAAACAAATCATTTCCTGTTTCATTATACACATCTTCTAAAGCCTGTGCAATAATAGCAGGGTCAAGGTCAGGGAATTGTGTTATCAGACTGTTACCCATAGAGTTTCCCAAAGCATAAGCGATGGTGTCTGCTTCAGTTTCAATTTTCACTGAACTTTTTGATTTTTCTGAAGTGTTATTACAAGAAAAAAAGCTGATTGCAAAAAAACTTGCAAGTATCAGTACGAAATAATTAATTTTCATTGTTCTTTATTTTAAGATTTCTAATAATTCTACATCAAATATTAGTGTTGCCTTTGGGCCAATAACGCCACCGGCTCCTTGTTCGCCATAAGCAAGGTGAGGAGGAACAAACAAACGCCACTTTGAACCTTCGGGCATCATTTGTAAAGCTTCAATCCAGCCTTTAATGACTCCGTTAACCGGGAATTCGGCTGGTTGATCGCGTTCTACAGAACTGTCGAATACAGAACCATTGACTAGTGTTCCATGGTAGTGGCATTTTACCTTGTCAGTAGCTTTTGGTTTTTCACCATTGCCAGTTTTCAATACTTTATACTGCAATCCGCTTTCAAGTTCAATAACATCTTTTGTTCTTTTATTCAGAGCAAGGAAGTCCTGTCCATCTTTTTCATTTTCAGCACCCTCTGTGGCTTGTTTGTTTTTGAAAAATTCTTCAATTACCTGGTTTGCCTCTTGAGCTGAAATTTGTGGTTGTTGCCCGTTCATGATATCCCCAATGGCTTCATAAACTTTTTCAAGGCTTATACTTTTTATTCCAGATTGAAGCATGTTACTTGCCAGGCTCATTCCTATGGCATAACTAAACTTTTCTTCTTGATTTTCAATAGACATAAATTGCTTTTTTATTTTTATAATGCAAGTTGAAGTGCGAAAATAATCAAAAATGACCAAATTGAAAGTGATTGCCTACTTAATTGCTCTAAGCATTTCTCTTTTTCCGGGAGGACCGGGAATACGGTCAACCTTAAAACCAGCTTGTATAAGATTTCGACGAACTGCACCTTGTGCACAGTATGTTACAAAAATTGCACCTTGTTCTGAGTGATGATAAATTTTTTCAAATATTGTTTTATCCCATACATCAGCTTGCTTGTTGGGTGCGAAGGCATCGTAAAATATGAGGTCGAAACGGGGCAATGTTGTGAATTCAAAATCAAGTATATCTGCTTGAATTTTTTTGAGTTTAAAATTCGCTGTGAGCTTAATTTCTTCATTCCAATTTCTGTCGTGCATGGAAATAAATGTTGGTTTGCAATCAAAACCAGTAAGCTCTGAATAGTTTAATTCGGAGTATTCCTCTTCCGTTAAAGGGAATTTTTCGATACCGAAATAGTTGATTTTTTGTTGGGTTCGCTCTGATTCTATAATGGATAACAAGGCGTTTAGCCCTGTACCGAACCCTACTTCTAAAATATTTACACTTTTTTTCTCTATTTTATGTAACCCCGCATTTATAAAAATATGCGTTGACTCTTGTATGGCTCCATGTGTTGAGTGATAGTGTTCATCTATTTCAGGAAGATAAAAAGTATGGGAGCCGTCTTCTGTTTTTATTATTTCACGTAGCATGCAATATGTTTTGTGTTGCTGGTATCTTATCTGCCGTTTATTTTCTGTATTACTTGATTTTCATACGATCTTGAAACAGGGATAATTTCTTGTTGTTCGCTGTTTATGATAATGTGATAACCTTTTTTTGCTTTTTTGAGCATCTTTACATTTTTAATGTTAATTGAATATTTTCGGTGACAGCGGGTTATGGGGTAGTCCTTTAATTCATTTTCGAAGTTTTTCAAGCTGTTTCTAATCATATATGTTTTGAGCTTATTTCTATTGGTGTATTGAATATTAACATAGTTGTCGTTTGCTTCGAGATAAAGAAAATCGGAACATTTTATTGTTATCTTCAAATTGCCTTTTTCATCTTTAAAGGGGATAAAGATTTCCGAAGGGTCTTTAAATTGTTTCACAACTTGTTCAAATTTCTTTTTGATATCACTCCAGGCAAAAAACAGGATCGTGACCGTATAAGGGATAAGCAATATTAGTGATGTGTTTTGTACGGCATTAATAAAAAGGAAAAGTGGTGAACGCTGATCCTGTAAGATAACAATCTCAAAGAGCGTGTAAAAAAGTCCCATTGCAATAATTTCAGCAACAATAAACCAAATATATGTAGCAAGTGTGATTTCCTGAGTTCTTTTTGTAAATAGCAATAACAGACGACTAAGTATGATCACAATCATTCCGGTAAGAACAACGACTGCCGAAGCTACAAGTAGTTGCCAATGTTTTACTTCTGTATACCAATTTTCATAACCAAAAGGGCGATAGATTGTTATAAAAACAAATGCAAATATCGTAGTGAAAGCAATTTGTATTATTGTATTTTTTCGGGTTGTTAAGTAATCTGGTAATATTTGGTTAAATACCATTTCGTTTATTTTTAATGAAAACAGCATGACATATGAAGCAAAAATAAGTCTTTCTTATGGATTTAAAAGGGTGAACTGGCAATCATTTTTACCCCTCATTATTGATTTTGGCCACATGAATCATGCATTTCGCCACAATGACCGGTTATGCACTACATATTTTTTTATTTGTGAATAATTTACTTTTCATTTGTTCAGAGTTCCGGTTAGCATAGTGTTTTCAGTCTTTTTGTGGCGAAAATTTTATGCAGTTATCGGAACAACAGGAATTTTTAATAAAATTTCCATAACCAATCCAGATTTTCCAGAAACCTCCGGCAATTTCCATGTCGGAGGTTTTGTTTTTAAAGCTTCAACAAAAGCAATTTCGCTCACATATTTTACCGATTTTATTTAAAGTTTCAATTGGTATAAATATCGTACTGAATTTGCTGCCCATGTTTTTTTACCCCATATTCTATTAGCTCACCACATCCTTTTTTTTGCTTACCCCAAAATGCTTGTGATTACTACATTGTTGAAGATTGTATTCATATGCTTCTTAGATTTGTTCTGAAATTAAAATATAATGCGATGATCGAAATTAAAAAAGCATTTAGTAAACTCAAAAGTTCATTTGCTGATAATGAGGAAATAGTTAATCAATTGGACTCATTATGCATAGATGAATATGAATTTGATTCTGATTGTATTTTGCAGCCCGATATGCATAAAGTAAATGAAGGAGACCTGTATTATCATGAAATGACAGGTAAAAGCTTTAGCGAGAACGAGCATTTCAGTTATCCGGTTATTTTCCCGGCTGGACATGAAGATTTTTCTAAAGGCATTTTTTTGTTTCATGGCTTGAATGAGAAAAGCTGGGATAAATATTTGCTATGGGGTGCTCAACTGGCCTGCCGGATGGATCGTCCTGTAGTTTTATTTCCGATAGCATATCATATTAACCGTGCCCCTGGGCTGTGGGCAAATCCTCGTATCATGAGGGGGGCTGTGAAGTCACGACAAGAATTATCAGATAAGAATAATACGACCTTCGCTAATGCTGCTATGAGTATCCGGCTTAGTGCTTATCCCGAGCAGTTTATATACTCGGGCGTTCAAACTTATTATGATGTTCGCAAGTTGGGGTTGCAAATTCGGGATGGTAAACATCCTTTGTTCAGAAATGACACGAAGATGGATTTTTTTGCGTATTCTATCGGGGCATTTTTATCCGAGATATTATTTATCAGTAATCCGGATAACCTGTTTTCTCATTCAAAACTGTTTATTTTTGCTGGTGGTCCTACATTCGATACCATGCAGGGAACTTCGAAGTATATAATGGACTTTAAAGCTTTTCGAAGTTTGCTTACGCTTAAACGTAAGAAGAATCTCAAACGGGTTTTTTATTATTTAAACTCGCTTAAATTGCCAGATTTTGAAAAAACATGGGCAGGGTTTTATGCAATGATGTATATGCGAAAAGGGCGAAAGCTGCGTGATAGCTGGCTTGATAATAAATCGGACTACTTGTGGATTGTAGCATTGAAAAAAGACCAGGTTATGCCGGCAAAGAAAATAATAAAAACATATCAACGGTCTGAAAACAATCTTCAACCACGGATTGATATTGTTGATTTTCCATACTCTTACTCACATGAGAATCCATTCCCGATGAGTGATAAAAAGAATATGGACATAATATTACGCAGTTTTACTCTTGTAATGGATAAAGCTACAACGTTTTTTCAATCATCTTTAGTAGGAGAACCCCGAATATCTCCTTTGGAAGCTAGCGCAAAGCCCTTTATGATATAGGAATTGTTATTTGTTTTTTTTTTAATCTTTTAACAATTTGCTGTAAAACGGGTAAAGCTGTTCTGCCATCATTATATGGTCGTTTATATCAGGGTGATAATTGCAGCCATGTGGCGTGATCGATTCAAAAACAAAAATTTGTGGTTCTTTGTATTTGTTGTCTGTGAAGTGTTGTTTTACTTTTTTTAGACATTTTAGTAGAACCTCGTGTTTTTCACCATCGACCATCGGGCTTGTTAGTAAAGCCAACTGTGTGTTAGGGTAATGACTGTAAATATTTTCCACGAAACTGATATAGGTTTCTGTAAATATATTTTCGTTGAAAGGCAATCTTTCACGCTCTCCATCTCCATCTGACAAATCGTTTGTTCCCAGACAAATACTTACGATATCGGGTGAGTAGTCGTTGTAATTGAAAGGAACCGAATTATCGGGGGTGAGGTAATGATTGTCATAAACTTCGGGCATGGTTGACCCCACGCCGTTCCAGTTACGGTACATGCCAATTCCTGAAACAGAGCTGAGCAAATATCGAACATCAAGTGCTCTCGATACAGTCGGCCCATATGCCCAATAGGCATTATGCTGGTCGTACCACAAACCTTCGCCGCATCCAATTTGTGATGTGTCGTTGCCCATGCCGCAAGTTATTGAGTTCCCAATAAACTCAATGCTTTTTGTGGGTTGAGGTTTGGGCTTTATCATTTTTTGGCACTTTAATCCCCCAAAATTGATGTATCCGTTTGAGGCTTCGGTTGATTTATAAATGCTTATTTTATGATTTTCTGCCGGCATGGGTATTTCTACAGGAATCTCAAGCATTTCGCTGCCTTCTATTCTATAGCGGCCAAGGTCTTCACCATCAATTTCGATTGAGTAATAATTGTGCTCATTGTTGTTGTAATTTCTTAGCAAAACAACACAAGTGTCGCCTTCAAAATATGCTGTGGCCGAACTGGCTGAACCTATTAATACTACTTCATTGTCTATTTTTTCAATTCGCCCCGAATAAA
>JAQIDF010000176.1 GCA_027858145.1 Prolixibacteraceae bacterium
TTCATCTTTTAGTCTTTGTCTTGATACGCAGACATATTTATAGCCATTCTTATCTAAGAATTTAAGATTGTCCTCCGATGCAAAACCGGCGTCCATTACTATTATTTTATCTTTTGTATTACCATTGTGTTTCTCCAGATCTGTTATCATATCTTCCAAAGTAGCGATATCTGCTTTGTTGCCTTCGTATGTGCGTGAATGACGAATAAAGCCCGCTGAATTTATTATACCTGTAAATACAACTTGTTTGCAATCATTTCTTTTTTGCTTGTTTCTGCCGTATTTTGCAATCTTACTATTGTCCTTTCTACCTTCAAAGTGGGTGTTCGATAAATCATAAATGACTATTGAATCATCAATATTAAAAACATCTAGTATCTTATTGTACAGGTATTTGTCTATGTTTGTTCTGTTTTCGTATAGCTTATCTGAAATTTTGTATAAGTTTTGGTGCGTTATTTTGGTGTCGCTTAAGTTGAAAAGACTTTTTAATGAGCTATTGTCTTCTAGGTATTGTGCGGTTTTGTGTTCTGATGCGGTGAAAATAGCACGGCTTATTATACTTATCTGTGCTAATTTATTCTCATCATCATGAAAACCTAGGTTTTTAAAACATGGACTAAGATCTAATTTTTCGACTATTTGTTTGCATAAGTTTTCAGATCCAAAAGTTTTATTGTTGCTAACAGCTAAGTTCTTAATATCAACAGATTGAAAATCAACATCTTTGTTTGTTGTCGGGATAACAACCTTATTATCAGTCGGTAGTGCGTCGTATTTTATCAAATATTTCTGATAGTATTGTTCTGCTAATTTTATAGATACTTCAGAATAGTCATTAAGTAATGAGGGCTGTCCAAATATTTTGGTTTGTAGCTGCTCTACTACTTCTTGTCTTGTGTCTTTGTTGTTTAATTCATCTTCACTTCCAAGATATAATATTTGATTTTGCTTTACTTTACCATCTATACGGGATGCCTGTACCAATTGATATTGATAAAATACTTTGCCTTTTTGTGCATTCTTCTTTTTTACTTGCCTAATAAACATGCGCCAAATATAAC
Organism: Prolixibacteraceae bacterium; assembly: GCA_027858145.1. Classification (GTDB taxonomy): domain Bacteria; phylum Bacteroidota; class Bacteroidia; order Bacteroidales; family Prolixibacteraceae; genus Roseimarinus. The sequence continues at coordinate 1,065 of JAQIDF010000176.1, forward strand.
GATAGTTTTTGAATTATGCAAGCATCATACATCACTACAATCAGGGTTTCAAAAACACTATATCTGGTTATCAGGCGTTTAGGATTTTAAAAGGTGCATTTTAGGCCAAAATAAATAGTTTTTTGCTTTTTTCCTTACAAGTCGGGTTAAGAAACATGATGCAGACTGGATTAATAAATTTCGTGAGCTTGATAAAATTGAATATGAAAAGGTAATTAAAAAAGAATCCTATCCAGAAAACGGGCTTATCCATTCGGGTGAAGTTATCCGCTTAATTTCAGAAAAAACTAAAGGCGAAGCCATTGTTGCTACCGATGTGGGACAAAATCAAATGATGGCAGCCCGCTATTACCACTTTAACACTCCCAATTCGCTGATCACTTCGGGTGGCTTGGGAACCATGGGGTTTGGCCTGCCCGCAGTAGTTGGGGCTCAGGTTGGACAGCCTGATAAAACAGTTGTTATTTTTAGCGGCGATGGTGGTTTTCAAATGACAGTGCAAGAATTGGGAGCTATTTTTCAACACAATCTCCCTGTGAAAACAGTTATTCTAAACAACAACTTTTTGGGAATGGTACGTCAATGGCAGCAATTATTTAACGAAAAAAGATATGCTCATACCGACATGCCAACACCTGATTTTCCTTTACTGGCCAACTCGTACGGAATAGAAAGTCGGATGGTAAGTAGCCGCAACGAACTTATTGACGGATACAAAGGCACGTCGTGTAACCCTGCAGGACAGGCCAAATACCTTGAAGAAGAAAACACTCAACTAAATATTGCAATGGGATTATGCCTTGGACATGATATGATCTTTAACGAGAAATCGGCTGCCCCCGTTACGACATTAATTGTAAAAGAGCGAAGTAACAACGTATTAAATATTTTAAATACAATATTGAAATAATGAACGACCAGCAACGTCATCACTTTCTTGAACTCGAAAAGCAAGCCTGGCGAGGTTAATATCAAGAAAAACAACTCACACAAAAAGATAATAAAATAATATGTACGATATTGTAGTAATTGGAGGAGGACCGGCTGGAATAACGCTGGCAAAACGTTTAGGTGATAAATATAAAATGGCAGTAATAAGGCCCGAAGACCACAGCCTTATTTATTGCGCCATGCCTTATATTATCGAAGATTTAATCGACGAAAAAAAATGCTTTAAAAAAGACGAGCTGGTGACTGACAGCGGAGCTGAGTCACTAAGAGGAAATGTAAACTCGGTAGATTTTGATAAAAAAGAGGTAACCATAAATAACGATACAGCAGTTACATACCGCAAACTGGTTATAGCAACTGGTGCAGCTCCATTTATTCCTCCTATCGAAGGCAGCAAACTCGACGTTGTAATGGGTTTCAAGACCCAGGCCAACCTCGAAAAAATTCAACATTTAGTGAATAACGGTTTGAAACGTGCCGTAGTGGTAGATGCCGGTGCCATTGGTATTGAATTAGCTCAGGCACTAAGCGTTCAATAAAAAATTACTTGGATTTTTAGTTTGGTAAAATTGTATAATTCCACAATGGATTTATTTCGTGATATTTTATATTTAAATTCGCTAAATCGTTTTTTGAAGCCTTCATTCCTTTTGTATATTTTTTATCTACTAACACAGCATTGACTTTGAGTCCTTTTTCAGTTTTTGTTGTTTGTGTATATTTTAGTACAGTTTCATAATCTATCAAAGGGACACCTTTCCAATTTTTGCTTATTTCACTAAATACTTTATGTTCAATTGGGTTCCATTTCGAAGCACCAGGTGGAAAATGGCAGACGGTAGTTTTGATGCCATATTTATTACAGATAATATTTTGCAAACCAACTTTCCACATATGTGTACGGTATCCATTACTTCCTCCCGCATCTGCCAGTATGAGTAACTCTTTTATGTCAGGAAATATTTTAATACCTTCATTTATAAGCCATCTCTCGATTGATTCAACTGCAAATTCAGGTGTATCTCCGGAAACAATTGTTTTCTTTTCTTTAACAAACATGCCAATTGACACAAAAGCATTATTATGTACTGGATTGTAGACACCATATAAAGCAGCTTTGCCCAAACCATATGATAAAAAATCATGGTCATTTGTTAAATCGGCAACACGTTTATATCTGGTGCCCGGATTTTTAAAATTTCCGATTAATTCCTTCTTTTTCGTATCAATGCTTATTTCCGGGAAACCTTCCTTAAGTGATTGGCAGCGTAATTCATTAATATATTCAAACTGGCTGTTTCTTTTTTCTTGTTCTAATATCGTCATGGATTTCCCTCCGCTCGAGATTTTTTTAACATTACTTTTAAGGGAAAATCCGAGTTGCTTTAGTATTTTTCCAACCGTCGTTGAGCTTACTGTTGTACCAACAGATTTTAGCTGTATTGATATTTTGTCGGTAGTTTTTCTTGTCCATTTTAACCCTGTCATTGGATCTCCTGCTGTTTCAGGTTCCATGATTTCTTCAATTAATTTTAAAATTTTTTCGTTTTTTTTAATGATGGTCGTCCTGCCCCAATTTTACGGATTCTCTTAATATCAAAATCTCTATTTATCAATTCCTGTCTGCCTTGTGATACTGTTTTGACATTTAGCCCTGTTTTTTGTGCAATTATTTTATCCCCACCGTAACCCAGTTTTAAAGACTCATAACCGGCAAATAGTCTTTGCTGCTTTTCATTTAACAAAGTCATAAACAGATCCAAATATTCATCTGTATCATCTTTAGAAACAGCATGTTTCGATTGAATTTCCTGTTTTCTAAAAATAAACTGTAATTCTTCGTTTTTTATCGACAGGTATATATATTCTTTTCCTATTTGTTTTCTGTTGATTTTATGGGTATTATACAAGTCTAATACTGTATTATAAACAGGTACATGGAGTAGTTCCTCTAATTCAAGCGAAGTATATCCGGTTTTGGATTTATCAACATTTTCTAATACACAATTTTTCAATGTCCCATATTTTGAGAAATATATATCATTATAATTCCAAATGCCATTTTTATTGTATTTGACCAGAGTATTTAATGTATAATATTTCCCGCAATGTGAATAGCTGGATTTATATGGGAGTTGTTTTAGCTTTCTAAAAACTGTCATACGAGAGTTTGTTTGTAAGACATCTTTTAAATTATCAATGGTTAATACCATTTGTTCCGAAAAAACACTAACTAACTTATTTTCCATACTTTACATGATACATTAATGAATACAGACTA
>JAQIDF010000300.1 GCA_027858145.1 Prolixibacteraceae bacterium
GCTTTAGCGTATCGTTTGTAATTGAATTTTTACGTGAACATCAAATGATTATACAAATGATTGGGGCTATAGTATTGTTGGCACTTGGAATTCATATATTCATGTCACACCCTCTGAAATCGATAAAACGATTCAAACAGAAAGGGACAACTCCTTTACAATGCTTGTTTTCATCTATGCTGATTGCATTGTCGAACCCCCTGGTTGTTTTAGCATATATTGCTGTTTTTGCCAGTGTTAATATTATTTTTAACATTCATCATTTATGGTCACCAACAGTTTTTTCGTTAGGTTTTTTTATTGGGGCGGTAACATGGTGGTTTATCATTACCAATGCAATTAATTATTTCAGGCACCATTTTAACTTGAGAATACTATGGTGGTTTAATAAAGTGTCGGGTGTAGCTATCATGATTTTTGTTCTTGTAAGTACAGTTATAGTGTTGTTTAACGGAAGTCCGGTTATATAAAGTATAATCTTACGTAAGTAGAGTTGAGAAAGTAAATACCCGGTCTTAAAAATTAGAGACCGGGTATTTTTTATTTCTTGTTGAAAATCTTATACTTATACATACTAATACCAAACTCTGTCTTGTTCGATTAAAGACAACTCAAAACTTCCATCTTTAATGATTAAAGTATCTGAATCATCACGAATATTAATTAATGTAAAACTAAAAGAACCATATATCACTTTTTTTTCTTCTTTATCAAAAGAAAATTCTCCGTCAATTGCATCATATGAATTTGAATTTCCCAAAGAATCAAAACAAGCATATGTAGCTTTTAAGTCAACGAAATCAAATTCATTTCGAACAAACGTACTATCATAGATTTCAATATAAATAATTGGGGTTTCTAAATTAAAAATATGATAATTATAACCAAAAGAGACATCATCTCTTAAATCGGTATAACGATATGCTTTACCAATAAACTCAGTATATTCATTATTTACTTTTGCATTAAGAATGGCTATTTTATTTTCATCCTTTTCGCAGGATAATAAAACAAAAACAAATAAAAAGAGGATAAGATTTTTCATTTAATGAAGTATTAATTAATTAAAAAAAGACCATGTAAAACCATTAATATCATAAACTTTATCTGGGTCATCCCACCAAAGCACTGTTCGGTTTCCTATTGAACCATTGCGATTAACATTAAATTTAACACTTCCACCTGCTTTAATTGTTCCTCCTTCTTCTATTGATTCATAACTTGCATTTAAAGTAAATTCATAGTTATTAATAAGATCTTCTTCTTGCCAGTCAAATGTTAATACAGTTCCAAAGGTAGTTGTATACCAATCACAGATATCCGAAAACATTAACACCGTAGCCCCAGAAAAGAATCTAGGTCCGGAAACACGACCAGAAGTGTAAATAGTCGAGGCTCCAGTAGCAGAGCCCTTTACTACTCTTAATCTCACTTCAGGGCCTCCATTTACCCAACTTTCAACAGCATTTAATGCAGGTAAAGTAAAATCCACAGAAAGAACACGCAATGGGTCACCATCATTTCTTGCTGAAACTGTTGTTGTCATAATCGGTGACCATGCAGAAGCACCATCATTATTAACAGCTCTTATTTTATACGAAACATTTGCTCCAGTAGCAATATATTGATTTATATATCCATTATCATTTTGCCCTGTTGTTGCAAAAGGCCAAAATTGCGATTCAAAGGGTTGTACCATTCTCCATACCTCATATCCTGTTTCGTTCTGAACATCTGCCCATTGAAGTATTATTGAATTAGCTACTCCATGTGAAAGAGTTAAACTAGTAGGAAAAGATGGTGCACTTTTGAGTATGTCATTTAACTCTATTGCCTGATCAGTTATTATCTCATTAAAATCTGATTCCATTCCAATTCTTTTGCCATCCCTATCAATACGTTCAGATATTCCGACTACAATAACAGGTTCATCAGGTTCTTCTTCCAGGCTGAGCTTATGTTTTTTACCAATACTGTCATAAGCAAAAACAAAATTAGTTTTGCTCTCATCAAAATCATATGGTAGAAAGACAACTAATGGAATATAGTTTTCAGTATCCCAATCTTCACAATGAACAGGAACAGAAACTTGTAGATTTGGAAAGGCTTTTCTGATTTTTTCAAGATAATCTTTACCGGTTAATTTTCCTGATTTTAAGCTACTCATTGATGAAGTAGTTACTAAAATATCTTTAACCTGAATGTTTTTTTTCAACAAAACTCTATTTTCTAGTTTACTAGTAAGAATATCATAATCTCCATCAAACTTAATTATAGCTTCTTCTTTAATTATTGAACGCAATTCATTATCACCTAAAGAAGAAGCTATTAGTAAAGCATAATCTTCAATTAAATCATTTTTCTCAGTTAGTGAAAGATTATCAATATTAGCGACTTCAATTGATTCTTCTTTATTATAAAAATCTTCCTTTTCACAACTTGAAAATACTATTACCAATATAACCACAATTAAAATATATTTCATCATAATTTATTAAGTTTGCGAACAAGGAGTTACCGCTCCTTATTCAGATTAATAGTTTATATTAATTTGTTTTCTTAAGGCAGCATAATTTTCTATTTCGAAGTTGTGTTGCCTTTTTTAAACAAGCTCGAATGCGAATGTATCGCATATCGTTTTGCGTATTTATTCCATAGGCAGCAATATTTTATTTTTATTGATTTTAACTGATTGCAAGAAAGAGCAATCTTGTATTTTAGTATTGCTAGAACATTGGAGAATATTCATGGCATTAAGTTTAGGTTTTTGGTAAAGTCAGTCAAATTTACAAAAAAAAAAACGATTCGAACCTAATGTTAGGTGCTATTTCTTTTTATTATTGGTAACAGTTCAGGTAGTCTAAAAGAGGTGTTATTTAGAGTCTGTCTATAAACTATAAATTGTTGATAACTAATTCCCTGTGGGCTTTGGAGCAATTGTTTTTCTTGTTAAGTTTAAGGAAAAAGTACGATGAGGTTATTTGAAGATTTTAAGATGAAGTTTGAAAATCCCGACTGGTCAAGAAGCCCAGAACTGGGACTGATTGATAGCATACTTGAGCAACACCCGCACCTAATTGGGCTTTTGTCCGAAGATTTTACCGTTGGCAAGAAGCCAGGCGTGTTTGGGCGGAAAGATACCCCAAGTATGGAGCAGATAGTCAGGGCGGCAATCTACAAGGAGCTAAAAGGGTTGGAATACAGGGAATTGGAATTCCACCAGACAGATTCAAGGATATGTGCGGCATTTATAAAGATAGACGAGCTGCGCCCATACAGCTTCCAGGTGTACCAAAAATACATATCCCGGATCAAAGCGGACAACCTGCAAAAGCTGCTCGTCGAACTGAACAAAATAGCGATAAACGCGGGCATCGAGGACATCGAAAGGATCAGGCAGGACAGCACAGTGGTGGAAACTAACATACACCACCCGACCAACAATTCGATACTCTGGGATTGCATAAAAGAAGCCTATCGGCTACTTGGCCATTTGAGCGAAGAAGTGGACGGGCTAAAATACCGGGACTATACCAAGCAAGGGAAAAAGACCTATTTCAAAATAAACAACACCAAAGGGGACAATCGCAAGGATCTGTTCAGCAATCAGTTGACATTGTTTATAAAAACAATCAACCAAGTTTCCAACGTGATAAAAAAAAAGCAGTCCTTCGGCATTAAAGCCATGATATGGGCAGACCTTTTAGGTGAGCATATCGAGGTCATGCAGTTGGTATATGACATGGCATACCTCAAAGAGATAAAAGGGGAAAAGGCGCCCAACGAAGAAAAAATATATTCTATCTATGAGCGGCACACCGACATAATAGTGAAGGGGGCCAGGGACATAAAGTTTGGGCACAAGGTCGATTTTAGCAGCGGGAAAAGCAACCTGGTCTTGAATTGCCGGGTTTTGAAGGGCAACCCTTCCGACAGTAAGTTGTTTGCCCCGGCCATTGATGCGATAATCGGGGATTATGGCAAAGTACCGCGCGATTACGCCACCGATGGTGGGTATGCTTCGTTGGCAAACCAGTCCCATGCCAAAGGAAAAGGGATAGTCAACATCGTGTTCAACAAGATTGTCGGCAGCCTCGGGAATATTGCCACAAGCAAGAACATGGAGACAAGGTTGAAAAAGTGGCGGAGCGGCATGGAGGCCGTAATTTCCAACATCAAGCGCGGGTTCAACCTTGCCCGTTGCACGTGGAAGGGGTTTAAGCACTTCGAAGCCAAAGTTTTATGGAGCGTGATTGCCTATAACATCAGGGTGATGACGGGACATATAGTGAAGTTGGTGTAAAAAGTTTAATCGGCGAAAAACAGGGAGCAAGGGAAAACTATGCCCAAAAATCAAAAAATGGTGCGGAAAAACAGCGGAAAAAGAAGGGAGAACGAAAAAACAACAAAATGGGGCGCAACGATAGATAATATTACAACTGATTATGGACAAATATCCACCGAAAAACAATCAAAGGAAAAACAAACGGAAAAACTGCCGACTTTATAGACAGACTCTAAATAAGACAAACCCAAATGGGATAGCTTATGTGTATTGGCCAGCAATCCAAGTATAGTTTCCCGTAATGAATGATAACCTTCAATGGCAACAAAAAGCATGACAACAACGTGATGATAAGTCGTGAATTTCTTCACATAACGCTCTGCATCATTCTGTTTCGCTATTTTTTTAATCTCACTCTTGTCAATGAACTTTAATAGCTGATTAAATATCGGCTGTCCGCTAAAATTTGTACTTTTACCCATGTCGAACTTTTTTGTGTTGTAACTCAAAAGTAGACATTCCGGGTGGTACTATAAAATGTGCTGCCCGGTTTTAAAATGTTTACCGGACACTAATGATAAAGTATTCACTAATTTTTTGGAGGCATATTTAATCCTTTTTAGTTAAATTTGTAAAGTGCTGCCTTTTTAGTTCAGTTGGCAGAGCAGCTCATTCGTAATGAGCAGGTCGCGGGTTCGAGTCCCGTGAAAGGCTCACCTATAAAGCGGGAGTAGCTCAGGGGTAGAGCATCAGCTTCCCAAGCTGAGGGTCGCGGGTTCGAATCCCGTTTCCCGCTCTTATTTCAGATTTAAATTATTCATTTACCCTAATCACTAAAATATGCTTCATTATGAACATTTCTCGTATCATAATTTTAGCTAAAAATCAACCTATTTCTTGTCTTACCTTGTATTTTATTTGACTAAAATCCTGATTTTACTACTTTTGTCAATCGCTTTTTTATGATAATAAAAATCTTACAAAATGAACATAGCATATTCTTGGTTGAAAGAGTATATCGACATTGATTTATCGCCACAGGAAGTTGGTGAAATTTTAACACAAACCGGACTTGAAGTTGGAAGTATTGACGAAGTTGAAACGGTTAAAGGCGGTCTTAAAGGCCTGGTGATAGGTGAAGTGAAAACCTGTAACCCACATTCAAATTCCGATCACCTAAGTGTAACTACGGTTGATATTGGTACTGGTGATTTACTCCCCATCGTTTGTGGTGCTTCTAATGTTGCCGCCGGACAAAAAGTTGTTGTAGCTCCCGTTGGTACCATTTTATATAATGGCGACGAAGAATTTAAAATTAAAAAAGCAAAAATACGGGGCGAAGCTTCGCAGGGGATGATTTGTGCCGAAGACGAAATTGGACTGAGCAGTAACCATGAAGGTATAATGGTGCTCGATGAATCGGCTAAAATTGGTATACCTGCAGCTAAGTATTTCAATATCGAAAGTGACTATGTTATTGAAGTGGATCTTACGCCTAACCGTATCGATGGTGCATCACATATTGGTGCAGCACGCGACCTTGCTGCATTTCTTAAGCAAACCCAGGAAATTACGTACAAAAAACCTTCGGTTGATAAATTTAAGGTTGATAATACCAATTTACCAATCGATGTTGAAATTGGCACGCCTGAAGCGTGTAATCGTTATGCCGGGGTTACCATCTCTGGAATTGAAATTAAAGAATCGCCGGAATGGCTGCAAAACCGATTGCGCACCATTGGCCTCACTCCTATCAACAATGTTGTGGATGTAACCAATTACGTGCTTTTTGAAACCGGACAGCCTCTGCATGCATTTGATGCCAACCATATAAAGGAAGATAAAATTATTGTCAGAACGCTTTCTTCAGGAACTAAATTCACTACGCTTGATGAAGTTGAGCGTGAATTGCATGCTAACGATTTGATGATCTGCGATGGTAACAGCACTCCAATGTGTATTGGTGGTGTATTTGGCGGTGCCGAATCAGGTGTAAAGGAATCAACAAAAGACATTTTCCTTGAAAGTGCCTGGTTCGATCCTGTGTACATTCGTAAAACGGCGCGCAGGCATGGCTTGAATACTGATGCAAGTTTCCGTTTTGAAAGAGGAACAGATCCGGATGGCGTATTATACGCGCTGAAACGTGCAGCTATTCTTATTAAAGAAATTACCAGCGGTGTTATTTCATCTGATATTGTTGATGTATATCCAAATCCGGCACAGGCATTTGATGTAAAAGTTAAACTGTCAAATATTAAACGAACTATTGGTGTAGAAATTCCGGTTGATAAAATTCAGAACATACTTACTGCACTGGAAATTGAAGTGGTTGATGTAACAACCGAAACAATTCATGTAAAAGTACCACCATACCGTGTTGATGTGCAACGTGAAGCTGATGTTATTGAAGAGATTCTAAGAATTTACGGCTACAATAACGTCAATCCTGAAACTCATGTAAACTCTACAATTCAATACTCTCCCACTCCAAATCCGGAAAAAGTAAAAAACCTGATTTCAGATTATTTAGTATCGAACGGCTTCAACGAAATTTGGTCAAATTCACTTACTAAATTTTCATATTACGAAAACGGCGAAACATATAAGGAAGAAAATACGGTTTCGATATACAATCCGCTTAGTCAGGACTTGAATGCTATGCGTCAAACCCTGGTTTTTGACGGACTGGAAGCAATTGACCGTAATTTGAAATTCCAAAATCAAAACCTCAGATTTTTTGAATTTGGAAATACGTATTTCAAAGATGAGAAAAAGAAGGCAGAAAATCCTGTAGATAAATACAATGAAGAGCATCACCTTGGATTATTTATAACCGGAAACAAGGAAGAGGAAAACTGGACATCACCGGTTTCACCTTCATCGTTTTTCGAGCTAAAATCGTATGTAGAAAACATTCTAAAAAAATTAGGCTTTACAATTGATAAGCTTAAAATGGATTCTTTTTCAAACGATTTGGTTAGTGAAGGTCTGGTATATCAGCGCGGCGACGGCAAAGAGGTTGTTCGTTTGGGATTCGTAAATGAAAATATTCTCAAGCAATTTGAAATAGAGAACAATGTGTTTTATGCCGATTTTGATTGGGATTTTGTATTGCAACAAATATCAAATCACAAAATTGGTTATACCGAATTGCCAAAGTTTCCTGCAGTACGTCGCGATCTGGCATTATTGATTGATGAAGATGTTTCATTCTCGAAACTTAAAGAAATAGCACAAAAAACCGAACGCAAGATTTTACGGTCGGTTGATATCTTTGATGTTTACAAAGGCGATAAACTACCTGCAGGTAAAAAATCGTATGCTTTGAGTTTTGTGTTACGCGATGATGAAAAAACGCTGAATGACAAAATCATTGATAAAACCATGCAGCGATTGATTTCGGCTTACGAAAAACAAGTAAATGCTCAGTTACGGTAATTCATTGATATTGAAAATATAACATCCAACTAGTTAAAGAGCTGTTTTGAAAATCAAAACAGCTCTTTAATTTTATAAGCAATGGTTTCGAGTAATTCCTGATCACGATTTGTAAAAGGAGCAAAAGCGTGCGAATCAATATCTATTTCGGCTACAAAGTCGCTATTCTTCAATACTGGAACAACAATTTCAGATTGTACGTCAATACTGCAAGCAATGTAATTATCGATGTTTGAGACATCCTGAACAATCATGGTAGAACAACTCTCGGCTACCTGACCGCAAACTCCTTTCCCTACTGGTATTTTAGTGTGGTCGGTTGGTTTGCCTGAATCATATCTCTTCTATTTTATTACAATTTGCTTCTCTGATGTTATTTTTTCACAATACATACATCGAAGCTCAATGGGTTTTTTCGACTCAACACCAAAACGTGTGGTTATTGCTTCGTGATTTGTGATGCATTTAGGGTTGAAGCATTTTACGATGTTTGTTATTTCTTCAGGAATCTCTACTACCCTTTTTTCTACCACATGGTAATTTTTAATTGTATTAAGTTTGGCATGGGGAGCAATGAGAGCTATTTTATTAATTTCCTGCCCCTGGAAGAAGCGATTAGCTACTTTTATAATTGCTTTTTGCCCCATTCGCTTACTGTCGAGATTTGTACCAAAAGTGATCATTTCCTTGCAGCTATCGAGTTCAAGTATTGTTATCACATCAAACAATCGTTCTGCAGGAATATGGTCGATAACTGTACCGTCTTTAATTGCGCTAACTTGTAATGCTTTATCCATGATATTCAGATTATTTAAGTCCCATAATATGTGAAATGATTGCTTCGCGTGTGTACAAACCATTAAGTGCTTGTGTAAAGTAATATGCTTTTGGGTTTGAATCAACATCGGTGTGAATTTCATTAATTCTTGGCAACGGATGTAAAATTTTCATGGTTGGTTTTGTATTTTCCAGCATCGAATTTTTTAAGATGTAAATGTTCTTAACTTTTTCATATTCGATAGGATCGTTAAATCGTTCCTTTTGCACCCTGGTCATGTAAATAATATCAGCTTCCGAAATAATATCGTTAAATTCGGTATGTTCAAAATATCGAATTCCTTTACTATCTAAAAATCGTTTGTATTCTATAGGCATTGCAAGTTCTGGTGGGGCAACAAAGTTAAATATCGGGTTGTCAAATACTGACAATGCCTGCAATAGTGAATGTACCGTTCGTCCGTATTTCAGGTCGCCCACCAAAAAAATGTTGATATTATCAAGCCTGCCCTGAGTTTTCGTTATGGAGTACATATCAAGCAGGGTTTGTGTTGGGTGCTGATTGGCTCCATCGCCGGCATTAATGACCGGTACACCCGAAATTTGACTTGCATAACGTGCACTCCCTTCCAGTGGATGCCGCATAACTATCATATCGGCATAATTACTCACCATTCGAATAGTATCATGCAGCGTCTCTCCTTTTGTAACACTCGAAGAAGAGGAATCGGTAAAGCCGATAATTCTTCCTCCTAAACGTGTAATGGCAGTTTCGAAACTCAAACGTGTACGTGTTGACGGTTCAAAAAAAAGCGATGCTACAACCTTACCTTTTAGCAAATCCTGGTTAGGTTCTTTTTCGAATTCAGCAGCTAATTCCATTATTTTTAAATAATCATCTTTGCTGAAATCGGTGATAGAAATTAAATTTTTTGGGTGCATTCGATTAATTTTTTCTGTTAATAACATAAAAAAAGCCAACATCATTAGCGTTGGCTTTATTAAATATTTGAATATATTATTCTTTTCACTTCATAATGTGAATGTTGGTAATTGTTCTTATCGTATTTTTTAATTGAGATCATCAAAAATCAAAATTAGTAATAATGAGCTTATAAAGTATGATTTTTTTTATGCTTTTTAACCATATTGTTTCATTATCCCCGGCTTAAAACTGTAAGTCTGGCTCCTTCAATTTTACCCATTTTTTCTAACACAACATCCGAATGATTTTTCCTTACGCTGATATCATAAGTACAATCAACATTATACACAGCATTGTCGATAGAAAGATCATATTCTTTAATTAATCTTTCTATGAGACTTTGTATTGTATAGTCGAATTGTATTCTAAAACGGTCCGATATAATTTTTTTAATAATTTTAGAGTTTTCCAGTGCATCAACTGTTGCCATTTTGTAAGCATTGATTAAACCGCTGGTTCCAAGCAAGGTGCCTCCAAAATAACGAACCACTACAACTAGTATATTGGTTACTTTAAAACTCATTAACTGACCATGTATAGGCCTGCCTGCTGTTCCCGATGGTTCTCCATCGTCGTTGGCCCTGTACTGTTCGCCGTTTTGCCCCAACCGATAAGCATAGCAATGATGCCTGGCTTTATAATGTGTATCTTTAAGTGTTTGTATATGCTTCTTGATTTGTTCTTCATCCGATACCGGATAAGCATAAGCTAGAAACTTGCTTCCTTTATCTTTAAATAAACCCTCTGAAGGTTCATCGATAGTGCGGTAGGTGTCATTGTTGTTCATTAGTATTCAATTAACAGAATAATACATAAAATTGATGCAATTACACCAATCCAGTTTAAGCGGCTAAGTTTTTCTTTAAAGAAAATATATGCCTGTTGACGAAAGAATACTTAACCAAAGAAAAATCATACGTCTGTTTAAAATAAAAGCAGATCATTTATACGACCTGCTTTCAAATTTGATTCAATAAATATTTTAAACTTTAAGCCTTCGCTCAATCTCTTCAACTTCGGTGCGGAACTGTCGGTCGGTATCTATAAGATTAGTAACGGTTTTGCATGCATGTAAAACCGTGGCATGGTCTTTTCTTCCAATTTGTGCTCCAATTGAAGCAAGGGATGATTTTGTAAGCGTTTTTGAGAAAAACATTGCCAATTGTCGAGCCTGAACAATTTCCCGCTTCCGGGTTTTTGATTGAAGCGAGTCAACCGGCATCTCAAAATAATCACAAATAATTTTCTGTATATAATCGATTGTAATTTCGTGCTTACTATTTTTTACAATTTTATTTATTAATTCAACCGCAAGGTTAACTGTAATTTCTTTTTTATTTAGTGTTGATTGGGCTAACAAAGAAATAAGTGCACCCTCGAGCTCGCGTACATTGGTGTCAATATTCTTGGCAATGTATTCAAGTACATCATCAGGCATTTCAAGGCCGTCGTTGTATGTTTTATTTTTCAGTATGGCAAGCCGGGTCTCGTAATCAGGATTCTGCAAATCGGTTGTTAAACCCCATTTAAACCTCGATAGCAACCTTTGCTCTATACCCTTAATTTCAATAGGTGCTTTATCAGAAGTAAGAATTAATTGTTTACCCAATTGATGCAGATGATTAAAAACATGGAAAAAAGTTTCCTGGGTTTTTATTTTGCCGGCAAACTCTTGCACATCATCAATAATAAGAACATCAATCATTTGATAGAAGTGCAAAAAATCGTTACGTGTATTATTTAATGCAGCTTCAGAATACTGGGTTATAAATTTATTGGCATTAACATAGAGAACAATTTTATCGGGGAGTTGCTCTTTAACCTCAATTCCAATAGCTTGTGCTAAATGAGTCTTCCCCAATCCACTGTCGCCATATATCATTAGCGGGTTAAAAGCAGTACCGCCCGGATTTTGGGCAACAGCAAAACCAGCCGCCCGTGCTAAGCGATTACACTCTCCTTCTACAAGATTATTAAAAGTGTTATCACGTTTTAATTGCGGATCAATATGCAATTTCTGAATGCCAGGTATAACAAATGGGTTTTTTATACTTTTTGTGTCTGTTTTTAGTGGTACCGATACAGGTTTATTATTGAGCTTCGAATTATTATTGGTAGGATAATTAACCGTTAGGGTTTTGCTTGAATGATTGTTTTGATCACTCATAACAACATTATACTCCAATTTTGCATTGGTGCCAATAATTTTACGAAGTGTCTTTCGCAATAAATCTATATATTGCTCTTCTAAATACTCATAAAAAAACGGACTGGGAACTTGAATGGTTAAAATAGTACCATCAATTCTAAGGGGTTTGATTGGCTCAAACCAAGTACGGAAACTTATGGGCTGTACATTGTCTTTAATTACATTAAGACAATCGTTCCATATTTGGTCGTGATTTTTGTTCATTTTGGGTTTTAATAATTTAAATGTTTGTTATTAATATATAGGGTGTAATGATTTTCGAAAACAAAAATGTGAAAAAAATAGCTGAAAAAAAAATCCATTTTTACTTGTTTTTTTAAATACCACTTTAAAGTTTTGTTTTTCAACCAAGATGTTTTTGTCAATAATGCAAATAAGATAATAATCTGACATAGAACTATTTAGGATAGTGTTAAAATGTTAACGTATTGATATGTAATGATTTTAAAATAATTTCATTGTTAAAAAATAATTAACAAACATCGATCAAATATTTGTTTTAAAATAGCTTCTAATATATAATTAACTTCTATATATTATGAATGACACATGAAATACATTTTTTTATTCAATTAAGGGTTTTGTTGTCTTTTTTTAACGTAAAGGCTTATAAGCACTATGAAAAATGAATAATTTAAATGTTAATTTTCGATGTTTTCAAATACGTTTTAACATTTTTTTTACATTAAGATTACTTGATACTATCGATAAAAAACATTAGACTAGAAATATTGATATAATCATTCACTAATGCATGTAGATATTCTTGGCTTATGTGTTGTATAAGATAAAAATAAAAAAATACTCGAAGGAATAAATTAATATTTCAGTACTTTATCTTTTTGCCCGTTAATAAATTTAATCAGAATAGCGTCGCGGTCTGATGTTTTTAGATCTTCATGGACAGATTCAGCTTCGTTTAGGTCCTGTGTTACCTTAATACAGTATTTATACCAATTATCTTCATTGTAAAACACAACCGGGTAATGATCATTAAATACTTTAAAATCAGGCTCGAGTAGCTCTCGACTGGCAACAATTTGAATGGCATACCATTCCCCGTCTTTTACGATTTCATTAATTGGAATGATGGTTGATGGGTTCTGCTTACTTTTTGTCAATTCAATATTTTGATCACTACTATTCTCCAGTTTTGTTGTTTTCACGGGTATTGATGATCGTGAATCTACCCTGCGCTTATAATTGGCAAAAGCATCAGCAACTGAATTTGCCATTCTTTTTTTACCTTCATCACTCAGCATGTATACTTTATCCCGGCTATTGCTTAAAAATCCAAGTTCAACCAATACCGATGGCATACTTGTTTGTCTTAACACGAGAAATCCTGCCTGTTTTACACCCCTGTTTTTCCTTTTTGCTGCACTTACAAAACTTTTTTGAAGTTTATCAGCAAAAAAAGTGCTTTGTTCCAAAAACTCATTTTGAATAAGTTCAAACATTATATACGATTCAGCTGAATTTGGATCGAACCCCTCGTAACGTGTCGAATAATCTTCTTCCAATAAAATAACCGAGTTCTCCATTTGTGCCACTTTAAGATTCTCTTCAGATCGGTGGTTGCCCAATACAAATGTTTCGGCACCATTAATTGATGAAGAATGAAAATAGTTTACGTGCATGGAAATGAATAAATCGGCATCATTTTTATTTGCAATTTCTGCCCTTTTATCAAGTTGAACAAAAACATCTTTATCTCTTGTATAAATAACATTTACGTCATCAAATTTTTCATTTATATATTTTCCGGTAAGCAAGGCAACCTCCAGTACAATATCTTTTTCTTTTACATTTCCAACTACAGCA
Source organism: Prolixibacteraceae bacterium (assembly GCA_027858145.1). Classification (GTDB taxonomy): domain Bacteria; phylum Bacteroidota; class Bacteroidia; order Bacteroidales; family Prolixibacteraceae; genus Roseimarinus. The sequence continues at coordinate 13,522 of JAQIDF010000300.1, forward strand.
CCGGGATCCCGCCCTCCATGACCGGGGTCAATAACAACTGTTTTTAATGTAAAACCTTCGTCCTGACTGTAACCGGGTGTAATAAAAAGTAACAATGCTAAATTGAAAAGTACAAAAATGATTGGTTTTAACATTTTTTGATATTTTTTATAAGAATAAAAACCATAAAATTGAGTTTATTAAACGGAAATAAAAGTAAAATATTTTTTTTGACTCAAGCAACGTATTCGGGCCGAAAAAGCTCTAAATCTTACGGCAAGTACCATTTTTTAAATTATTTTTGAGCCCTAATTTTGAACTATTTGAAACAAACGATATACATATTTTTTCTATTTGCCTGGTTACTAACTTCCTTCAACGTAAAAGGCCAGGATCAGCCGGAACCAGCTGAAATAAATATACCGGCTGATACTTTATTGTCATCTTCTGAAGAACAAGCCGATAGTATTACCGGTGATTCGGTTAAAAGTGTACAAGTGATTGATTCACCAATTAATTACGATTCTAAAGATTCTCTATCAATTTCAATGGAAAATGGGCAGCAAATTGTTCATCTTTATGGAGAAGCCATCGTTGAATATGCTTCAATAAAATTAAATGCAGGCTATATTTCAGTAAATTTTGAAAATAAAGAAATATATGCCACAGGTATTGAAGATTCTTTGGGCAACCTTACTCAAAAGCCTCATTTTTCTGAGGGGGAAGAAGAATTTGATTGTACATCGTTACGATACAATTTTGTAACAAGTAAAGGTTTTGTTGAAAATGTGGTAACCGAGCAGCAAGATGGAATTGTAAGAAGCGATAAGGCTAAAATGATGAGCAAGGATGTTTATTGTATGGTTGATGGTAAATATTCTACCTGCGATGCCGAACACCCTCACTTTTACCTGAGAATGACTAAAGGTAAAGTAATTCGAAACAAAGCCATCATTACCGGAAGATCATACCTGGTACTGGAAGATTTTCCTCTTTATTTGCCCTTCCTGCCTTATGGATACATCCCTACATTTAATAAAACCTATACTTCAGGTGTTATTATTCCTTCATATGGAGAAGAGTCAAACTATGGATTTTATCTGAAAGGTGGTGGATTTTACTGGGCTGCTAATGATTTCTTTGATTTTGAATTTACAGGTGATGTATACTCTAAAGGAAAATGGGGTATAAATTTAAATACAAGTTACCGGAAACGATACAGATATTCAGGTAATTTCAGTTTTAGTTATACCTTGTCGGCTATCGGTGAAAGAGGAATCAACCAGGTAAAAACACCAAACTATAGTATTCGCTGGAGTCATTCGCAAGATTCAAAAGCAAACCCAACCCAATCATTTTCTGCATCGGTTGATTTTTCATCAAGCGGGTACAATAAAGAGAACGAATACGACAGCGACCGATACATGCAAAACAGTAAATCATCATCGGTTAATTATCGTAAAACATTTCCTAACCTGCCTGTTAGTTTATCTGCTTCGCTAAGAGCCTCTCAAAACACCAGAGACTCTACTCTATCTTTGTCGTTGCCTTCACTTAATATAAACATGCAAAGCATTTATCCCCTGAAAAGAAAAAAACGGGTTGGTGAAAAAGCTTTTTGGGAAGATGTAAAGATTTCATATACCGGACAGTTTGATAGTCGTATTAAAACAAAAGAACAATTATTGCTGAATACTCCTTATTCTGAATGGAGCAAAGGTATTAAACACAATATACCTATTACACTACCATCATTCAGGCTGTTAAATCATATTAATGTTGTTCCATCATTTAGCTACAACGAACGGTGGTATTTCGATTATATTGATAAATACTGGATTGATGGCTATTCAGTAACAAACCCCGAATCGGGTCTACAGAAATGGGTACCCGGTCATGTGGAAGAGGTAAAAAAGAATGGTTTTAAGCGCAATTACGAATATCGATACAGCATTAGTTCAAGTACAACAATTTATGGCATGTATATCATGAAGAATCCAAATTCAAAACTTAAAGCCGTTCGTCATAAAATTGATCCGAGCATAGGTTTCAGCTATCGTCCTGATTTTAGTGAGGACCGCTTCGGTTTTTACGATTGGATTCAGGTCGATTCGATGGGAAATTTGGAACAATTCAGTCTTTTCGAAGATGGAATGTATGGTTATACCCGGGGCGGCCGTAGCGGCTCGGTAAACTTCAGCCTTAATAACAACATTGAAATGAAAATTGCCAACGAAAATGATACAACTTCGGAAGATAGCTTCAAGAAAATCGCTATTTTCGATAATCTGGGAATTAGTAGCTCCTATAACCTTGCTGCCGAATCATTTAACCTGTCTCCTTTTTCATTGAATGCACGTACTAAAATTGCCGGAACATCAATTAACATTAGTGGTACGCTCGACCCGTATGCATTAAATGAAAAAGGTACAAAAATTGATGAATATCAATGGAACACCGAAACCGGAATTGCCCGGTTGGGGAGGCTGACAAATATTGGCACGGGGTTTAGCCTGAGCTATAGTTCAGATAAACTAAAAAAGGCATTAGAACAAAAAACAAACCCGCAAGATGATGAAGGCGAAACTGTTAACGCTGAAGGTGAAGAAGGGATAAAAACAGGTAAGAACGAAGCCTCCCCCACTTCATCGGGCAATATACCCCCCGAATATGTCCCCTTCGAACCCGGTTGGCGTGTTAGTGCAAATTATACATTCCGGTACTCAAACCCGTCGGGTAAAGCAAACTGGACACAGTCGGTTTCACTTAATGGTAGCCTGGATTTAACACCCAAATGGAAAACAACTATATCGTCGGGATTTGATTTTGTTGCAAAAGAAATGACACATACCCGGATGACAGTTGTTCGTGATTTGCACTGTTGGACAATGTCATTTGAGTTTTCACCTTTTGGTGGTAGAAAATATTACTCGTTTACAATACGGGCAAATGCTTCGTTGTTGCAAGACTTAAAAATTGATAAAACTGAACGTGATTTTTAGGTGTTATACAATTGTGTTTTCTCTAATAAATCGATAGTCATTTAATTTTCTTAAAATGAAACGAACATGAACTTTTTTAATCAAAAGTTCGCCAAAGGTAATGATTAACCCCGATGGTCATCGGGGCATGTGAGAGCGAAGCGGTTCCATACGTTCTCAAATTTAGAATTAAGCTATGGAACAAATTATAAATTTTAAACGTATGAAACAAATAATACAAACGTCAAATGCTCCGGCAGCAGTTGGGCCTTATAGCCAGGCTATAGAAACCAACGGAATGTTGTTTATATCGGGACAGGTACCTATAAATCCTGAAACAAGCAAACTTGTTGAACCTGATATTATTACACAAACACGGCAGGTGCTTGAGAATATTGGTTCTATTTTAAAAGAAGCCGGATATTCGTATGCTGATGTTGTAAAAACAACATGTCTTCTTTCCGACATGTCATATTTTAAAACAATGAATGAAGTTTACGCGTCTTACTTCACCGAAAAGCAACCGGCAAGGGCAGCTTTTGCAGTAAAAGAGTTACCCCTTGGCGCTATGATTGAAATTGAAGCAATTGCCATAAAATAAACTAAACGTATGATTCCATATTTACAGGTCGAAGGATTAACACGCTATTGGGGCGAACTGGTATTATTTGAAGATTTGAATTTTACCATTGCACAAGGGCAAAAAGTAGCACTCATCGCCCGAAATGGAGCCGGTAAAACGACACTTTTGAATACGATTATGGGAACCGATTTGCCCGATGCTGGTACCGTTACATTTACCAATGACATCACCGTTGGTTATTTATATCAAAATCCGGTTCAAAATCACGACCTCACAGTGATGGAGGAAATATATAATTCAACCAGTGAAGTTGTGCAGGCCGTGCGAGAGTACGAAATAGCCATTCAAAATCCAGATAAACACGACCTTCAGGAGGCTACCGAAAAAATGGACAGACTGAATGCCTGGGATTTTGAAGTAAAAATAAAGCAAATCCTTTCGCGACTAAAGATCACCAACTTCGATCAAAAAATTGGCGAACTATCAGGAGGACAACAAAAACGGGTTTCACTCGCCAATGTCCTTATCAATAATCCTGATTTATTAATACTTGACGAGCCGACAAACCATCTTGACCTTGATATGATTGAATGGCTCGAAGAGTACTTGCTAAAAATGAACAAAACACTGTTCATGGTAACGCACGATCGCTATTTCCTTGACCGAATTTGCAATGAAATACTTGAGCTCGATCAAAAATCGATTTTCAGGTACAAAGGAAACTACTCATATTTTATTGAGAAGCGGGCTGAAAGGCAAAACCAACTTCGTGCCGAAGTTGAAAAAGCCCGAAACCTTATGCGTACTGAACAGGAATGGATGCGCCGAATGCCCAAAGCACGTGGCTCAAAGTCAAAATACCGCGTTGAATCGTTTTATGACTTAAAAGATAAAGCATCTCAAAACCTTTCGGAAGAACAACTGGAATTAAATATAAAGGCTTCCCGGCTGGGCAAAAAGGTTATTGATGTATATAATTTAAGCAAAAGTTTTGGCGACCTCAAAGTTCTGAACAACTTTAGCTATAAATTTTCACGTTTTGAAAAAATTGGCATTGTTGGTGAAAACGGCACCGGAAAATCAACATTACTTAACTTGATAACCGGGGCGATGGAACCTGATTCAGGCAGGATTGAAATTGGTGAAACTGTTAAATTCGGATATTATCGTCAGGAAGGTATTACTTTTGCAACCGATGCTAAAGTAATTGACATCATTCAGAATATTGCCGAGTATATTGATTTGGGAAACGGAAAACAGTGGAATGCTTCGCAACTACTTACCCATTTTCTTTTTTCAAAAGAAATTCAGCATGGACAGGTTGAAACACTTAGTGGCGGTGAAAAAAGAAGACTTTACCTGTGCACTATTCTTATGAAAAATCCAAATTTCCTGATCCTTGATGAACCTACCAACGATCTCGATATTATGACCCTGAATGTATTGGAAGAATACCTGCAAAACTTTAACGGTTGTGTAGTTGTGGTTAGCCACGACCGTTACTTTATGGATAAAATTGTAGAGCATGTATTTGCTTTTGAAGATAATGGAGCCATAAAAGATTTTCCTGGAAATTATTCCGTTTTCCGATATTACAAGGATAATAAAGATAAGGAAAAACGAAAGGTAATTATCGAGAATAAAAAAGAAACAACAAAAGAGAAACCTAAAAAGAAAGATACTAAAAAGCTTAGTTTTAATGAAAAACGAGAATTTGAACAACTCAGTTCCGAAATAGAGCAATTAGAATCTCAAAAGCAAGAACTTGAAGACAAAATGAGTTCGGGAGAATATGGACATGAAAAAATACAAGAGCAATCGGATTTATATGAAAAAATAAAAGCCGGGTTAGATGCAAAAGAACTTCGCTGGCTTGAGCTAAGCGAGAAAGAATAACTAATTTAAACCCAATAAAAACGGGTGCAATTGATTATTAGTAACTTTTCGCGAGAAAGCAGTTTCAACAAGTTTTCTGGCAGAAATGCCCAGTTTGATCCCTATATCAGGGTTTTCAATTATATGCTGCATGGTTTGTGCAAAGTGATTCAAATCAAAAGCTGGCACCAAAAAGCCTGTTTCACCATGTATTACAACTTCAGGGTTACCAGCAACACTAAACGATATTACAGGTTTATGCATGGCCATAGCTTCAATTGCTACTGTTGGTAGTCCCTCCCAGTGTGATGGAATAAGTAAACAATCGATGGAATGCATAACCGATTTTACTTCATCCCTGAAACCAAGGATATCAACATGATCATTTACCTGATATTTATCTATTAACGACACAATTTCGCTGTGCAACGGGCCAGTACCGGCCAGTTTTATTTTAAACTTCATGCCCTTTTCTTTCAACTTACCGGCTATTTCCGGTAAAAAAAGCACGCCTTTTTCTTCAGATAAACGACCAACACAACCAAAAACAAACTCTTGCGTCTTTTCTTCTGCATTAATCAATTGTTTATCCCATTTTTCAATATCGATACTGTTGTATATAACATGAATTTTTTCTTTTGGAATTAAATTGGGGTCACGGCTCAACGATACATCAGCAATGTATTGCGAACACGGGATAAAATGAGTGATGCCGTTGCGTAATAAATATTTATTTAAAATGTGTGGATTAAGGGGGCGTCCATTATCGCGGCGATACATTATTTGTTTGACACCCGCCAATTTTGCAGGCATTGTAAACAATTTAAAATCATTTGAAGTGTTGAATAAAACTGTATCCGGAGCTATTTTTTTCAAGATACGGTATATACGATATAATTTCACGGGATTCAGATATGCAAATTTTCTGGTTTTAACCGTAAAGTTCTTTATATGATGTTTATTTAATCTATCGTGCAGTTCACCCTCGTCAGAAGTGATACTTACAACATTGGCTTTATCCTGAAACGACAAAATCGTTTCTAATTGCCAGCTTTCTCCCCCGCCCCAGAGTTTAGCTGTATTTATAAAACATATTTTTTTATTGCTCATCTAGTTCTGTTTGTTTTACCATTCCCTTGTTTATACACTTTTAACATGGTTTCCAACTTGTGATTTAGGGCCAATAATATAAAAGTAATGATATACATTGTCGGGTTGGATATATTCCCTGCAAATATCATAGTCATGTTTTATGACATCTGATATTTTCGTCTTCAAGTAACCTTTGGTGTTTACTTCCCAGTGATGCTCTCCGTTATACTCAAAATTCTTGTTGAAGCGGGGAACTGAAAATAAAATTTGACTGGTAAATGCACGTTGAATTTTGAAAAATGAAAGTGGCCTCGAATGTTGTATGGGCAGGGATAAAATAAGCTTATCCGTTTTCACCATTATTTTATCAAGGATTGGTTTAAAATCACTGAATGGCATATGTTCGAGTACCTGACAGCATAAAATAACATCAAAATGCATTGATATTTCGTCAATATTGCGGACATCTAACGTAAAATCGGGTTTCAATGTTTCATCAAAGTCCACGGTGTAAACTTCAATCCCCTGCATTTTAAGAATTTCAACTACAATATTGTCGCCCACACCAATGACCAAAACATTTCGTGGCGAAACTTTAACCACTTCTTTTATCTGACTGTAGTATGAAGCCCAACGCTTCTTATCAACATATTCATTAAAAAAATAATGTGTTTCTTTTACCTGTATGCCCACAACCCCTGTATGATATATGTAAAATGCTCTTTTTTAATCGAATGCAAATATAAATATTTAAGATGAATACAAGCAAATAATTCAATCAATTTTACGACGGTATAACAGTGGTATTTTGAAAGCATAAACATATGCATAGAAGTAAAAAGGTTTAAAAGCAATGGCTTTACCCAGAATACGGTATGCATATTTCATGTTTTTACCAAATAATGCATATTTGCGTGTAAGTTTTCGGGCCACATGGTGATAAATATCCAGCTCCTTAAGCCGTTTTTCATGCTTAGCGAAAAAATAAGCAGCCCCATTGATAACAGCCATTGGGTTATCTGAAATTCGGTTTTGCTCATCCCAATACATAAGTGTATTGCTGTTCTCTATATAATCGATTGAATAATTCCCAGCTACCCGCACTATAAAATCAAGATCCTGATGCGAAGGCATCAACTCGTCGAAACCGCCAATTTCATCAAATACATCTTTTCTTATACACAGACCCGATGTAGCTGAACCAATTCCGTGAAAACCCATAAATAAGATCCGCTCTGCATTGGCATTCACTTTTTGGTTAAAAGTGGCAACAATTTCTCCGTTTTTTATGCAGGTTGCAAATACGTAGGATAATCCCAGTTCGTGGTTATCTGCAAATTTACCGAGATGATTTTTAAGGGTTGTCGGAGCCAATTCATCATCTGAATCAAAAAAAATAATCAAGGGCGCACGTGCAATACGTGCGCCTTGATTACGAGCCATGTTAGCCCCTCCGTTTATTTCTAATTTTTCAACTTTTACCCGGCAATCATATGAATAAAAATCCTGAATTAACTGAACAGTCCGGTCGGTTGAACAATCATCAACAATTATAAGTTCCCAGTTGTCAAAAGTTTGATTAATAACACTTTCAATAGCTCTTTTTATAGTCTTTTCTCTGTTAAAAGCTGGAATTACAACTGTAATATCAGGTTTATTCATAAATTGACATTATCTGAATTCTATGAATTTATTCGTTGTCTCTTTTTCTTTTTTCCTCTCGGATCTTTTTTCCGGTCGCGAAAATCATTGCCGGCAAACTCATAGTTTTCTTCAGCCTCGATATTTACGCCTTTGTATGAACGTTTATTTAATTCACTGATAACTTTTTTCGCAAGCTTTTCTTCTACTTCAACGGATGATGCCCGCTTAAAAATGTCAATTTGTCCAATTTCAATATCTTTACGCCCCGATGCAGCCACCAGCAGGTCAATAGCATCTTTCTTATTGAGCCCTTTTCCTTTTCCAACATTAAAAATTATACGCGACGTACTTTTGCCTTTCTTTCTGCGGGAAAATTTACCTCTTTCACTGCCACTTTCATTGTCCAGGCTGGCTTTCGAGGTATCGGAATTTATATTTCCAGCATTATTGTAATAATCGAGAAAACGATTAAATTCTTCTGATACAAAACGTTTTATGATCTCTTCTTTCGAAAAATCAGATAACATTTCGTAGACTTTTTCCATATAAGGATCGATTTGTTCATGATTAACATTCGATACTTTTACTTTTTCGATCATATTAAAAAGCTGCCTTTCACAAATAACCTTACCTTCAGGTACCGGCAGATAATCAAATTTCTTTTTAATTGATTTTTCAATTAACTTAAGCTTTCCCTTTTCTTTCATGTTAATGATAGAAACGGCTATACCGCTTTTTCCGGCCCGTCCTGTACGCCCCGAACGGTGATTGTAGTTCTCAGTGTCATCCGGCAGGTTGTAGTTGATAACATGCGTTAAATCGGTCACATCGAGCCCCCTGGCCGCAACATCAGTTGCAACAAGTACACTTAAGGTATGGTCACGAAATTTCTGCATTACGTAATCGCGTTGGCTTTGTGTAAGGTCGCCATGCAATGCTTCTGCATTGTACCCTTCTTTCATCAGTGAGGCTGCCACATCTTTGGTTTCCCTGCGCGTCCGGCAAAAAACAATACCATAAATATCGGGGTAAAAATCAACCACACGTTTCAACGCGATATACCGGTCGCGGGCATGTACCATATGATATATGTGGCTAACATTTTCAGCACTTGAATTTTTATTGCCTATAGTTATTTCGGCTGGGTTATTCATATAAGTTTTGGCAATATTCAAAATATCCTTGCCCATGGTTGCCGAAAATAACAAGGTGGTTTTTGACTGCGGGGTTTCTTTTAATATCTCATCAACCTCTTCCCTGAACCCCATCCGAAGCATCTCATCAGCTTCGTCAAGTACCATCATTTTTATGTTGGATAAGTTAACTTTCTTCCTTCTGATCAAATCACGAATTCGTCCGGGGGTTGCCACTACAACCTGAGCACCTTTTCTTAACGAAGAAATTTGCTTATCGATTGGAGCACCACCATAAACGGATACAATTTTTAATTGAGGGATATACTTGCTGTAATTAACAAGGTCGCGGCCAATTTGCATGCAAAGCTCGCGGGTAGGACTTAAAATAAGCAACTGTGTTGTTACCTCTGATAAATCAATTTTACTAAGTGCCGGCAAACCAAATGCTGCTGTTTTTCCGGTACCTGTTTGAGCAAGGCCTAATACATCGCGATTTTCTTCTGATAATAATGGAATTACTTTTTCCTGAATAGGAGTTGGTTCAACAAAGCCAAGCTCAGAAATTCCTTGTAGAATCTCCGGCGAAAGGCCCATTTCTGTAAATAACATAAATTTTTATTTTAGGCCTCCCTGTTTGTCAATACCACAAATACAAGATAACCTGTTAATGAATAACTACTGCCCCCAAAACCCGTAAAACGGTATTATTAAACTTAATTGTGAAAATTTTGCAGTAGCATTTTTAATTCACTTAATCCTTTTAATGAATTGGTGGCGCAAAAGTATTGCTTTTATTTGGAACCCTGCAAACATTGTTACTTATTTGAATGAATGTTAAATATTTGCACATTTTGTTTAATTATAAATGAATGTAAACTTCAACAAATATCCATGCTTAATCTTGACAAACCAATATATTTTCAATAACTTACTTACTTTACGTATAACAAAAGAGGAAGGATATACCATGTAATTAACAATTTATTAGCATTAAAAGATGTATTTGTCTTTTATTTTTCGTATCTTTGAAGTGTTGTTTTACCCAAAAACCGAAAAAGTTATGTCAGAAATACAATTTAGTAACAAGTTATTAAGTCTGGAAGATAGTCTTAAATATTATGCGTTAAGCCTGACATCAGATATGGACAAGGCTAACGATCTATTACAGGAAACGTTTTTAAAAGCTTTAATGTACCAGGATAAATTTACTGCAAACACTAATTTTAAAGCGTGGGTTTATACTATTATGAAGAATACCTTCATTAATGATTACCGCAAAGCTTCTAAATCGAAAAACAGTTTGAGTGGATCAAATAGTGAATTCCACCTTCAAATTGCACGCAATGTGGCTTATCCTGCTCCCGACTCGTTTTATTCAACAAACGAGATTGAAAAAAGTATTTCAGCGCTTGAGGATGAATACAGGATACCTTTTCAAATGTTTCTTGATGGATATAAGTATAAAGAAATAGCTGAGAGACTGGATTTACCGTTAGGAACCGTTAAAAGTCGTATCTTTTTTACTCGTAAAAAGCTAACTTCTACATTGAAAGAGTTTGTATAATATAAATAAAAGTTTCTACGTTATATAAAAGCCGGGGTACTTTATTCCGGCTTTTATGTATTTTTTATATACTTTAAAAATTGTTTTTATTACTTTTGTATAAAAAATAAACTAAGATGAAACGGATTTGCATTATTTTGTCAGTTTTATTGTTAGCACTGGTTTCGCGAGGTGAATCTCCATTTAACATTGGTGTTAAATACGGGTTGAACAGTTCAACAATGATGACAAATTTTGAAGAACTTATCGAGCATCCGGTAAATGAAGAAGCAATCACCGGTTATCATGTAGGGGCTTATGGAAGACTAAATTTAGGCCGGATTTATATTCAGCCTGAAATTTATTTTAATAAAAAAGGTGGAAATATTTTACCCATTTCAATGGAGAATTCAATGCTTCCATCAATATCTTTTAAATACGAAACACTCGATGTTCCCTTACTTCTTGGTGTTAATTTGATTAACAGGGATTTGTTGAAACTTCGCTTGAATGCCGGTCCTGTTTTCTCTTTTATCACAGCCAATAATTTTAAAGAAGAAGTTTCTTATTTCAATATTAATGATTTTTCTTCAAATTACATGGCTGTTCAATTTGGTGCAGGTATCGATTTTTGGTTTGTGACCTTAGATGCCCGGGTTGAACAAGGGGCAAACATAATTAAAGATTCGAGTTCGTACAAAGCAAGGAACCGGATATACCTGCTTTCTGTTGGAATTAAATTGTTTTAGAAAACAATGCCTTATCTTTTACCATATTTCTCTCCTCTTTTTTTTTGTTTGTTAATTAATTGTTGTTTCGCTCACCTTTAATCACTGATAAATCACCAATGGGCTAAAATAGCTGCAAAATACAGTACTTTTGCGCGACTTTTAAATCATTACAAAACATGTCAATCAGAAATATTGCAATTATTGCCCACGTTGATCATGGGAAAACTACACTTGTAGATAAAATGTTGTTAGCCGGAAAACTTTTTAAAGATCACGAGCGCCCCGGAGAACTAATAATGGATAGCAACGACCTTGAAAAAGAACGTGGTATAACCATACTTTCAAAAAACGTATCGGTAATATACAAAGACATCAAAATAAACATCATCGATACTCCCGGACACGCTGATTTTGGCGGAGAAGTTGAGCGTGTATTAAATATGGCCGATGGCGTTTTGCTATTGGTCGATGCTTTTGAAGGCCCAATGCCTCAAACACGGTTTGTACTTCAAAAAGCGATAAATCTTGGCCTTAAGCCAATTGTTGTCATCAACAAAGTTGATAAGCCCAACTGCAGACCTGAAGAGGTTCAGGAAATGGTATTTGATTTGATGTTTAACCTCGAAGCCGATGAAAATCAGCTTGATTTCCCTACAATTTTCGGCTCGGCCAAAGAAGGGTGGATGTCGGAAAGCTGGAATGAAAAAAACGACAACATTATTCCCCTACTTGATGCTGTAATTGAACACATACCTGAACCAAGAGTCGAAAAAGGTTCAACTCAAATGCTTATCACATCTATCGATTTTTCTCCTTACGTAGGACGTATAGCTGTAGGTAGGCTCCATAGAGGATCGCTTACAGAGGGGCAACAAGCAAGCTTGTGCCATCGTGATGGCTCAATAAAACGGACCAAAATTAAAGAATTGAACGTTTTCACCGGATTAGGTCGTACGAAAGTGTCGAGTGTTGAAGCCGGAGATATTTGTGCGTTGGTAGGCATCGAAGGGTTTGAAATTGGTGATACCATTGCCGACATTGAAAATCCGGAGCCCCTCCCTCCTATTGCTATTGATGAACCTACCATGAGCATGTTGTTTACCATTAACAATTCTCCTTTTTTTGGAAAAGATGGTAAATATGTAACATCGAGACACAT
>JAQIDF010000369.1 GCA_027858145.1 Prolixibacteraceae bacterium
GATCCGGGTAATGCCGGCGAAGGGAGGCAGAAATTTCTCTACCGTTTTCTAATCTTTTATTACAACCTCCTGCTTTTGTTCAACCTTAAAAGTCAAAAGCTATGGAAGTTTTTGTTAACAATCAAAAGCAAACCGTTGAGGCCGACTACAACCTCACACAATTATTTAATCATCTCGACATTGAAACCCCGGGCGGAACAGCCGTGGCATTAAACAACTCGGTTGTGCCCCGTGCTAACTGGGAAAAGCAACTCCTTAAAAACGGGGACAATATTCTTATCATTAAAGCCACACAAGGTGGGTGAATTAGTAATTGGTCATTAGTCATTGGTCATTGTTTATTGGTGAATGGTAGTATAGTGCATGAGTGCATGAGTTTTGATAAAACAACAATCACCTTACCCATTATCCCAACACCCCATTTCCCCATTATTCCAATTAACCATCATTCCATTCCTCCAACTTTCCAATAATCCAGTATTCCACCAATCCATCAATCCAAAAACACATAATTCGAAAATATGAAGACACAAAACCTCAACCACGATTTAATAAGCCAAGGGGCGTTTCCAAACTCCCGGAAGGTTTATGTTAGCGGCAAACTACATCCCATACATGTTGCCATGCGGGAAATTCTATTGAGTGACACACATGCGAAAGACAACGAAGTAGAAAAAAACACCCCCGTTACGGTGTACGATACTTCAGGGCCATATACCGACCCTAAGCACACCATCGACATCAGCAAAGGGTTATCGCCATTACGCAGCGAATGGATAAAAAAACGCGGTGATGTAACAGAATTTCAGGAACTTTCATCGGGATACGGCCGCGAACGTACCCAAAACCCTGAAACCGCCGACATTCGTTTTCCCGAAACACGTAAGCCACTGAAAGCTTCGCCGGGACAATGTATCACGCAATTCTACTATGCATCCCGCGGAATCATTACACCCGAGATGGAATATGTGGCTATACGCGAGAACCAACGCATCGATGAATTACGCGAAAACTATGGCAACAACTACCCTGAAACTTATATCACACCAGAATTTGTGTGCGACGAAATTGCAGTCGGCCGTGCCATGATCCCGGCCAACATTAACCACCCCGAGGCCGAACCTATGATTATTGGCAGCAAATTCAAAGTGAAAATTAATGCCAATATTGGCAATTCAGCACTTTCATCGGGCATCGAAGAGGAAGTAGAAAAAGCCGGTTGGGCTTTTCGCTGGGGTGCCGATACCATCATGGATCTCTCGACCGGTAACCATATTCATGAGACACGGGAATGGATCATCCGCAATTCACCAGTTCCGGTTGGCACGGTTCCTTTGTACCAGGCACTCGAAAAAGTAAACGGAAAGATTGAAGACCTTACCTGGGAAATATTTAAAGATACACTAATTGAGCAGGCCGAACAGGGTGTTGACTACTTCACCATACATGCCGGATTATTGTGGCGACATATTCCACGTACCATTAAACGTTTAACCGGGATTGTTTCGCGTGGCGGGTCAATTATGGCTAAATGGAGCATGTACCATCATAAAGAAAATTTTCTTTACACACACTTTGATGAGATTTGCGAAATTCTGGCAACCTACGATGTAGGTATTTCGCTGGGCGATGGCCTTCGTCCGGGCTCCATCCATGATGCAAACGATAAAGCGCAAATTGCAGAGCTTAAAGTTCTGGGAGAACTAACACAAATTGCTCGCAAACATTTTGTGCAAGTGTTAATTGAAGGCCCCGGACATGTGCCCATGCATAAAATACGTGAAAATGTTGAACTACAGCAAAAATACTGCGACAACGCCCCATTTTATGTACTTGGTCCGTTAACGACCGATATTGCCCCCGGATACGACCACATTACATCAGCGATAGGTGCTGCAATGATTGGCGCCGAAGGTGTGGCCATGCTTTGCTACGTAACCCAAAAAGAACACCTCGGACTGCCCGACAAAGACGATGTAAAACAGGCCGTTATCACCTATAAGCTGGCAGCCCATGCTGCCGATCTGGCCAAAGGTTTTCCCGGGGCACAAGTTCGCGACGATGCCATGAGTAAAGCCCGATTCGAATTTAGGTGGAAAGACCAGTTTTGTTTAGCACTTGACACCGATACGGCCATGGCCTTTCACGATCAAACCCTGCCAGACGAAGGCAGTAAAGTATCGCACTTCTGTTCGATGTGTGGAGAGCATTTCTGCTCGATGAAAAATTCCCACGAGCTGAAAGATATGGCCGAGAAAATGGAAGAAAAGAAACGCGAGTTTATGGAGAGCGGCGGGGAGATTCATGTGCCGTCATAGTATAAATAGATCGTTAGATTTTAGACACAAGACAATAGATCTATTCCATAATATGCTAAATACAAACAACTTAAATAAATATTCCGTCAAACCACAAACAACTCATTGTCATTGTCTTAAAAATACTTAACGAACTATTGAATATTATTATTTAAAAATGCAGTTTATAGCTATAACATATCCCGAAAAATTGAAAAACGAAGGTGAAATCATCGATACACTTTTTCGTGAGGATTTGCCGTGCTTACACCTCCGCAAGCCCGGGATGAATGCCCAAGCGATTGCTTCGTTGTTGAATGTTATTGATAACAAATTTCATCATCGAATTGTGGTAAACGACCACATTGAGCTGGCTGATCATTACGACATTAAAGGAATTCATTTTAGCGGGCGAACAAGGCATTTATTGGCCACACCGTTCAATGGGATTTCAAAAAGTTGTAGCTGCCATTCGTTTAGCGAGATTCCCGAAGTTTCTGCATTTTGCGACTATGTGTTTTTAAGTCCGGTATTTAACAGCATATCGAAAAATGGCTACCAGTCCGCTTTCAACTATGGTGAATTAAAAAATCAACTCAGCAAACCACACCCAACAGATATTATTGCCCTTGGTGGAATATCCACGGATAAAATAAGTCAGGTCTGTGAACTTAAATTTGACGGGGCAGCAATTTTAGGTGGATTGTGGAACGAAAAATCAACAATGAACGAAGTGGTTTCAAACTATAACATCTATAAAAAACAACTGGAACAATGCGACCTTATGTAATGACCATAGCGGGGCACGACCCAAGTGGAGGTGCCGGGATCACTGCCGACTGTAAAACGTTTGAGCAACACAAAACGTTGGGCCTTTCGGTATGTACTGCCAATACCGTGCAAACCGAAAATGAGTTTGTATCGGTTAATTGGGTAAATCAAAGGCTGGTTAAACAACAGGTTGAAGTTCTGTATAATGAATATCGCCCTACGGTTGTAAAAATTGGCTTGATTGAATCGTTCAGCCTTCTGCTTATCAATGCAAAATGGCTCAAACAACAAAACCCGGAGGTGAAAATCATTTGGGATCCTGTTTTAAAATCAACAACAGGTTTCGGTTTTCATGAAAACACAGAAGGGCTTAGCGATTTGCTTAGCCTGATAACCTTGCTTACACCCAATATGCATGAAGCAGAGCAACTATTTGGCAGTACATATCCCCAAAAAATGGCAACACAATGCAACGGGTTTCCATCCCTTTCAATTTTATTAAAAGGCGGACATGCTTCCGATAAAGGTACCGACTTGCTGATCAGTCATGATAAAACAGAAACAATCCCTGGTGAACCTTTCGAAGGATATGAAAAGCACGGAACAGGCTGTATCTTATCATCGGCCATTGCTGCAAATATTGCAAAAGGGTGTGAGCTGAAAGAAGCCTGTATAAAGGGAAAAAAATATGTTGAAAAGGTAATGCTTAGTAATCATGGATTGTTGGCATACCATAGTCTTGAAACAATAAAGTAGGTCGACGAAGTCAAAGTAAAAATAAAGACTAAACAAAAATTCAGTACAATAATGAAAGTTATATGCAAACACAAATATCACGTTTACAATTCATTACGCAGGGTGAAACTGCCCAAATGCACATCAACCAGGTTGAAAAGGCTCTTGAAGGTGGATGCCAATGGGTGCAACTGCGTATGAAAGATTTCGGGGAGGAAACGATACTCGAAACAGCAACAAAGGTTCGTGAAATCACACGTAATGCCGGGGCAAAACTTATTATTAACGATCGTGTAAACATTGCCAAAGCCATTCAGGCCGATGGCGTGCACCTTGGCAAAAATGACCTGACGCCACCAGAGGCACGGGCAATACTTGGTGATGATTACATTATTGGAGCCACGGCAAATACTTTTGAAGATATTGAAAGTTTGAGCAAACAATCAGTCGACTATATCGGCGTTGGTCCATTTCGGTTTACCGAAACCAAAAAAAAACTGAGCCCGGTTATTGGTCTCAATGGATATGCTAATCGTGTTAAACAATGTCGCGAAAAACAAATCAACATCCCGATGGTGGCCATTGGATCAGTAACGTGTGCCGATGTTGAAGATTTATTAAAAACCGGCATGTATGGCGTTGCCATATCATCGGCTATTGCAAAAGCTGTTAATCCGATTGAAGCAACCCGGGAGCTCATTAAAATAATATCAAGAAACCAAGCCCGAAAGGATTGAACAACAAAACTTAAAAATTCATCATAATGGAAACCTTAAAAATAGCAGATAAAGAATTCACATCCCGATTATTTACCGGCACCGGTAAATTTCAATCGTCGAAACTTATGCAGGAAGCCATTGCCAAATCAGGCTCAGAACTTGTTACCGTGGCCTTGCGACGCATTGAAATGGACAATCCCGATGACGACATGATTAACCACATAAAGCTGCCACATGTCAACCTACTGCCCAACACATCGGGGGTACGCACAGCAAAAGAGGCCGTATTTGCAGCACAACTGGCACGCGAAGCACTGGACACCAACTGGCTAAAGCTTGAAATTCACCCCGATCCTAAATACCTGCTTCCCGATGGTGAAGAAACATTAAAAGCAGCAAAAGAACTTGTAAAAGAAGGCTTTGTGGTTCTGCCATACATACAAGCCGACCCTGTATTGGCCAAAAAACTTGAAGAAGCAGGTTGTGCCGCAGTAATGCCACTGGGAGCTCCAATTGGCACCAACATGGGGCTACAAACCCGCGATTTTATACGAATTATTATCGAGCAAAGTCAGGTGCCGGTTGTTGTAGATGCCGGAATTGGGGCACCATCGCATGCAGCCGAATCCCTCGAAATGGGTGCCGATGCTGTATTGGTCAACACCGCAATTGCCGTTTCTGAAAACCCGATTATGATGGCACGGGCTTTTAAAATGGCTGTTGAAGCCGGCCGCATAGCCTACGAAGCCAAACTGGGGGAACAATCTATGCATGCCTCGGCCAGCAGTCCGCTAACTGCATTTCTTGAAGCTTAAATAAAAAAAACGAGATGACCACATTTTACGATACCATACAACAATATAACTGGGATGAAACCCTGGAGAAAATATACAATTGCACAACGGCTGATGTTAAACGTGCACTTGCAAAGCAAACACGGAACCTCAATGATTTTATGGCGCTGATATCACCGGCAGCAGCCCCGTATCTCGAACAAATGGCAGCACTTAGCCGTCAGCTCACCCTGAAACGCTTCGGGAAAACCATACAGCTTTACCTGCCACTTTACCTTTCAAACGAATGCGTAAACAGCTGTGTTTACTGCGGCTTTAACCATGCCAATAAAATTACCCGTAAAACCCTGACAATGGAAGAAGTGGAAAACGAAGCCAACGCCATTTGTGCCATGGGTTACGAACATCTTTTGCTGGTTACGGGCGAACACCCTAAAAAATCGGGCGTTGATTATCTGGTACAGGTAATGGATTTGCTAAAAGATAAATTCAGCCAGCTCTCTGTTGAGGTGCAGCCTTTGCAGCAAAACGAATACGAAAGGCTCATCAAACATGGCTTAAACGCGGTTTACGTGTACCAGGAAACCTATAACGAAGCAAATTACAAAAAATATCACCCCCGAGGGCCAAAATCAGATTACCGCTACCGGCTTGAAACCCCCGACCGTTTAGGACAGGCAGGGATTTATAAAACAGGCTTAGGTTGTTTGCTGGGACTCGAAGACTGGCGCACCGATTCATTTTTCACAGCCCTGCACCTCTCCTACCTCGAACATAACTATTGGCGCACCCGGTATTCAATCTCTTTTCCACGCTTACGTCCACATGCCGGTAGTTTCAACCCTAAAAATCCGATTTCGGATAAAGAGCTGGCACAGCTTATTTTTGCCTATCGCATTTTTAACGAAGAAGTGGAAATCTCACTCTCGACACGCGAGCTACCGGCCTACCGCGATAATATGATGCACCTGGGCATAACAGCCATGAGCGCCGGCAGCAAAACCGAACCGGGCGGCTATGCCGTTGAAAACAAAGAGCTGGAACAGTTCGAAGTTGGCGATGCACGCAGCGTGGAAGAAATTCGAAGCAAAATTATTGCAAATGGCTATGAACCGGTTTGGAAGGATTGGGACGCTGTTTTGCAAGGTTAAAACTTAAGAAACGATGACCGAAAAAGAACTCAACCGTTATGCCCGGCAAACCATGTTGCCACAAATAGGCAATGAAGGGCAGGAAAAGATAAAATCAGCACGGGTACTGGTGGTGGGTGCCGGAGGCTTAGGAGCACCTGTGTTGCAATATCTAGCAGCTGCCGGGGTTGGCACCATTGGTATTGTTGATAACGACACCGTAAGTGAAACCAATCTTCAACGGCAGGTTTTATATTCAACCCAAGATATTGACCAACCTAAAGCTGAAATTGCCGGCAACAAACTATTAAAGCTTAACCCGTATTGCACCATTCATTGTTACAAAGAACGGCTGGATGAGAAGAATGCTTCAGAAATAGTTGGCAATTACGACCTTGTTGTTGATTGCACCGACAATTTCACATCGCGATATTTGCTCGACGATGTTTGCGAAAAGCTGAAGAAACCGCTGATTTATGGTTCTGTTGAAGAGTTTAGCGGACAAGTATCGGTATTTCATTACGAAAAAGGTGTTTCCTACAAAAAACTGTTTCCCGATAAGCCGGAAGAAAAACTCATGAACGGAGAACCACTTGGAGTATTCGGAACCATACCGGGTGTTATTGGGTCGCTACAGGCAACCGAAGCCCTGAAAATAATTACCGGTGCCGGCGATGTGCTTTCCGGCAGGTTATTGCTGTATGATGCATTAAATCCGGGGTTTCAAATTGTAAACATTAGTTTGAAATAATTGATGCGAGTAAAATTATTTTGAACTAAAGCTCATCTAATTAAATCGATCCTATAATCCTTTCAATTTTATTTTCAACAAAATATTTCATCTCAAAAGCAAGGTTTTTATAAAATCGATAGTAGCCTGATTCATAACACAACCCCTTCTCGAAGTACTTGTTTAAGAATATGCCCTGTAATCTCTTTTTTCGAATTTATTTCTTCTTCGCTTTGAATTAAAATATCGGCTGGAATTTTATATTTTGCTAATTATTTCCTCATAAGCGACTTAAGAGTTCTTTTCTGCCTAATATCAACTGTATCTTTAGTTATAACAAGGAAATCATAATCACTATCACTACTATTGTCTCTTCTTGCACGAGACCCAAAAAGCAGTATTCTGCTATTTGGTATTATTCTATTTGCAATATCCCTGATAATCGATAATGAATTTGATTTGTTATTAATCATTTTTGTTTTTTTGCTTTTACCAAAAATACGCAATTTTTTGGAATATGCTTAAATTACAAAAATGGTGACAGCTTAGGTTCTTTCGGTAACAAATATTTAACTCATTCACCTTTCGATATTTTCAAATAATTTAATTTTTCACCCTTGGGGTAATTCTCAGGAGGTTTAAATTTCGAAACCATAATTTTTTTGAGTTTTTGTTGATAAAGATACGTTAACCTGTTTA
>JAQIDF010000490.1 GCA_027858145.1 Prolixibacteraceae bacterium
CTGGGGTGGATATTTTTCAGGGCCGAAACCATAAATGATGTGCAAAAAATCTTCTTTCAAATTCGATATTCTTTTACCTTTGATGCGCTTTTAGAATTATGGATGGCTTATCCGTTGATATTTTCTGTGATGTTAACCGGGTTCGTGGTTCATGGTTTGCCCGCCCGTTTTCAGGAAGAAGTTCGTGGATTATTTATTCGTCTTCCGTTGTGGGTGAAAGCATTGGTTGTTTTATTGGTTGTATTTGTGTTGAGTTTTTTCATGCAAGCCGACATTCAGCCGTTTATCTATTTTAGATTTTAGAAATCAACGTAAACAATAAATCAGAAACAAATGACAGACGATGTAAAATCAATTTTTGCCCGAGAAGCTGAGGCTGTAAAGAATATACCTGTTGACGAAAATTTTAACAAGGCTCTTGATTTAATTTATAAGCACGTGCATGAATCAGGCGGAAAACTTGTTGTCAGCGGTATGGGAAAAGCCGGGCAAATTGCCCAGAATATAGCAACAACTTTTAGCTCTACCGGAACGCCTTCTGTTTTTTTGCATCCTTGCGATGCCCAGCATGGCGATTTAGGGATACTGGCAAAAAATGACGTTCTTTTGTTGATTTCTAATTCAGGGCGTACCCGTGAGATTATTGAGCTGGTAGTATTGACCCGTAGGCTATACCCCGATTTTCCTTTTATTTTAATTACCGGAAATAAAGAAGGTGAATTGGTGAAAGCTTCATCAGCCGTTTTGTTTACCGGTAATCCTCCGGAGGTATGCCCGCTGGGATTGACACCCAGTACTTCAACAACGGTAATGACGGTTATTGGTGATGCTTTAGTGGCTACAATGATTAAAAAAATTGGCTTTACAAGCAGCGAGTATGCCAAAAGGCATCATGGTGGATATTTGGGTGAAAAATCCCGTGACTTATCAAAATTATAAAATAGAAGACGAATGAAATTAGATAAACAAAATTCAGTAGTTTTAGTGGTTGATATTCAGGAGCGTTTGTTTCCTGTGATGAGCAACAAAGAATCATTACTTGAAAGCAATAAAAAACTTTTAGCAGGGGCTCAGGTTTTAGATTTACCGGTGCTGGTCACTCAACAATACACAAAAGGGTTGGGCGAAACCTTGCCTGAGCTTTCCGAATTGATTAAAGATTTTTCTCCAATTGAGAAAACTGTTTTTAGTTGTTACGATGAGCCCGATTTTATTAGTGCTCTTGAAGAAAAAGACCGCCAAAATGTAGTGATTACAGGCATCGAATCACATGTTTGTGTGTTGCAAACGGCTATCGATTTGAAAGAAGCAGGTTATAATCCGGTGGTTGTATTCGATTGTGTTTCATCCAGAAAAGAAAGTGATAAAGCACTTGCACTTGAACGTTTCAGGCACGAGGGGATTATGGTAACCGGTATGGAATCGTTGTTGTTTGAATTGACACGCGGCGCTAAAGAACCTGGTTTTAAAGAGATATCAAAAATTGTAAAATAATACAGTCGAAGAGCCGGTGATTGGCCGGGATTGGTCATCGGTTTATTGGTCATCGGTAATTTGTGGGTTAGCGGTTCTTAATTGGTCAACTGATTTATATTCGGCTAAAGCCGGTTAGGTCTCTGTACTCTTATCCTCCTCCACTTAAAAGTGGAGGTAATTGAAGCACTTCGATGAACAAATTGCACCAATAACCCACAAATTAATTGCACTTTCAATTGCCCCGGCTTTTAAGCCGGGGGTAAAAGGTTAGCCTCCCCCTTACCCGGACAACTGGTGATGTTGATAAATGTGGCATGGCAGCCATGGTCGGAATTACAAGTCATTATTAATAAGAGAAATGGGTATTGGCTTCACCTGTCAATCCCAGCGGGATTGCATGTCTGTAGAACAAATGAGCACCCCAAAACCTGTGCGCCCCCGGCCGGGGGCGAATGGCATTGGAAAAACATAAATAACTATAGACCTGTGACCCCGCTGGGGTCAATTTAGATTTACAGGCACCATGTCGATGGCATTCTTGTCTGTACACTCATCCCTTTTCCTGTGGTTGAAACCACAGGAAAAGGGA
>JAQIDF010000435.1 GCA_027858145.1 Prolixibacteraceae bacterium
TTTTTTTCAAGAGTGGCTCAATCGATGGTTCTTGTCCGCGGAATGTTTTATACATGGTCATTGCATCGCCGGTACCACCTTTCGAAAGAATATTTTCGCGGAATGAAGCCGCAATATCTTTATTGAAAATGTCGCCCGATTCAACAAAATAGTTAAAGGCATCGGCATCGAGTACTTCGGCCCAAATGTAGCTGTAATAACCTGCCGAATAACCGCTGGCCCAAATGTGGTTAAAGTAAGTCGTTTTATAGCGTGGAATAATCTCGTCGATCAGGCCAATCGTATCCATGCTCTTTTCTTCAAATTCTTCAATATTGATATCAGACACATCTTTTGTTGTGTGGTAATCCATGTCGAGGAATGATGCTGCAAGATATTCAACGGTTTCAAATCCCTGGTTAAACTGCGACGAAGCAACCAATTTGTCGATAAGTTCCTGTGGTATTACATCTCCGGTTTCGTAATGTTTGGCAAACAACTTCAGCATTTCAGGTTTGGCACACCAGTTTTCCATAATTTGCGAAGGTAACTCAACAAAATCGCGGGGTGTTGAAGTCCCCGACAAGCTGTGGTATTTGCAATCAGAAAGTAGCCCGTGCAGTCCGTGACCAAATTCATGAAACAGGGTTGTAACCTCATCGAAGCTTAACAATGCAGGTTTGCCACCGGTAGGTTTCGAGAAATTCATCACATTGGTTATCACCGGGCGGATAAATTCACCGTCTTTTGTGCGAAATTGTTTGCGGTAGCTGCTCATCCAGGCACCTCCACGTTTGCTTTCACGCGGGTGATAATCGGTGTAGTAAATTCCTATCAAAGAGCCATCGGCATCGGTTACTTCAAATGATTTTGCATCGGGATGGGGCAGTGGTACATTGTTTATTTCTTCAAAGTTTATGCCCCAAAGCTTATTGGCAAGGATAAAAGAACCTTCGCGTACATTATCCAGTTCAAAGTAAGGGCGGATTTCAGCATCGTCGAGGTTGTATTTTTGCTTCCTTATTTTTTCAGCATAATACCACCAGTCCCAGCTTTGCAACTCAAAATCGTGACCTTCTTCTTCAATCATCTTTTGCATGTCGGCAGCTTCGTTTTTAGCCATTTCAATGGCAGGGGTCCAAAGCTGATTGAGCAAGTCGTAAACATTTACTGGTTTTTTAGCCATGCGGTCGCTAAGCATAAAATCGGCATGGGTATCGTAGCCCATAATGTTGGCCCTTTTTGTGCGCAGTTTCAGTATCTTTTTGATTATCTCTTTGTTGTCATTTTCATTACCATTATTACCGCGCATATACATCGCCTTGTACAACTTTTCGCGTAAGTCGCGGTTATCGGCATATTGCAGGAACGGAATCCAACTTGGCTTTTGTAGGGTAAATGCCCATTTCCCTTCTTCTTCTGAAGCTTCAGCTGCCGCGCTGACAACCGACTCGGGTAATCCGGCCAAATCTTCTTTGTTGTCAATTACCAATTTGTAGTTGTTGGTTTCAGCTAACAGGTTTTCGCCAAACTGAAGCGACAGTAATGAAAGTTCACCATTAATTTCTTTCAGTTCTTCTTTCTTGTCTTCGGCTAAATTGGCACCACTGCGAACGAAGTCTTTGTGTGTTTCTTCCAGTAATTTCAGGTTTTCACCTTTAAGGTTCAAAGCTTTTTTGTTGTTGTAAACAGTTTTTACGCGTTCAAAAAGCTTTTCGTTGAGCATAATTTCATCTGAATGCTTTGAAAGCTGCGGATAAATGTCTTTTGCAATTTTTTGAAGCTCATCGTTTGTATCGGCGCCCATTTTGTTGCCAAACACGTCCGATACTTTCTGAATCAGTTGTCCTGAGTATTCCAGGGCTACAATAGTGTTTTCAAATGTAGGCACTTCAGTCTTGTTAATGATGGCCTCAATTTCAGCATTGTGCTCCTCGATGCCTTTGTTAAAAGCAGGCACAAAGTGCTCTGTTTTAATCAGGTCGAACGGTGGCACCCCATATGGCGTATCATATTCAGCCAAAAACGGGTTGCCTGTTTCCTTTTTTTCGGTATTGCAAGCTGCAAGTAGTACAGTCATTGAAATAATTAATAATGTTTTGAGTTTCATTCGTATAAAAGTATTATGGGTTTGTAAATTCACAGAGGTAAAATTAACAATTTTACAAGTGTTTTTTTTGATATTTATCATGCTTCCCAACCAAATCTTCATTAATTTTTGTTTTCCAGATTGCTGTTTAATTAAATCTGTTACTTTTACGTGTTGCAAAAGTTAAAACCCAAATGTAGGATTAAAAATAGTGATGCCATTTATGGTTGGAACAAAAAAAGGAAAAGAATGGTTTAAGGGTGTTTTCGACAATTACTATGAGTATGTCAGAAATTACCTTTTTTATTTGTCCGGCGATATTGAAATTGCTGAAGATATCGTTCAGGATGTTTTTATGAAAATATGGGAAATACGCGATACCATCAAAGATGAAACCATTAAACCCCTTCTATTCAGAATCGCCCGTAATTTATTTTACAATACCCATAAGCGCAAGGTGCTTGATTTGCGTTTTGCCAATAACTACGATCATAAAAACGAAAATGAATCGCCCGAATATGTGCTGGAAATGAAGGAGTTCGATGCTAAACTTCAAAAAGCAATTTCTAATTTGCCCGAACACTGCCGAACAATATTTTTGATGAGCCGGATTGATGATATGAAATATCACGAAATAGCCAATAGTTTAAAGGTGAGTGTTAAGGCTGTTGAAAAACAGGTGAGTAAGGCATTAAAATTGTTGCGAGAAAACATCGATTATAAAGTTTGATTGTTTGATGGAGAAAAATCGAAATGAAAATATTGAAACTTTTACCGGGAGGTACAGCATTCCTGCAAGGCGCTCGAAAGAACAGGCCTGGGAAATGCTGAACCATAGAATTGAACAAGCTGAAAACCATAAAACGCGAAAATTCAGTAAGGCAAGTTTGATAATTGGCTCAATTGCAGCGGTTTTTGTGTTTGTTTTTATTCTTTATACCGGCATGTTCAATACTGGTAAATATTCGCCCGACGTCAACTCCGGAATTGCTTCGGTAAAAGAATATTTTTTGCCCGATAGTAGCGTGGTGTATCTTAATTCAAATTCAACCATTAAATATCATTACAATAATTTTACAGGCGAACGAAATGTTGTTCTAAAAGGTGAAGCATTGTTTGATGTGAAAGAGGGAAGAAGGTTTATTGTTGAATTTGAAGGCGGAAAAGCTAAAGTTTTAGGTACTGTTTTCAATATTTCGGCTTATTCTGGTAATTACATGCAGTTTGATTGTGCCGAAGGAAGTATTGAACTGAACCTTGATGTACAACGTAAACGGATAAGGCTTTCTGAAGGTGAAGGTTTTTATGTTAGTAATGAACAAATATCAGGCTTACACGATGTTAACATCGATTCGATATACGAGCGCATGAACGGAATTTATCACTGGGAAACAATAAGGCTTGACCACCTATTGTCATTCATCAGTCTGCGCTTTGGCTACAGCTATGATTTCAGAAATATTGACCCTGCCAGGAAGTTTTCGGGTAAGGTTGACTTAACCGATATGAATACAGGGCTAAATATTGTATCTTATGCAATGGGAATTGATTATTCTGTCTCAGATGAAGAAAAAACGGTTACTTTTCATGCTAAATCAAATTAAACGTATAATAAAGATTATATCCTTGTTTGTCCTTTTTTTTTGTGCAACATCGGTTGTTTATGCCCAAAAATCAATTAATGTTGATGTTGTTAATGTTCCGTTGAGTGATGTTTTGAATAATGTTTCTGAGAATACCGGCATCCGCTTCGCCTTCGATGATGATTTAATTTCTCAAATTGATGTAACTTTTCATTTTGATAATATACCATTAAACCGCTTTCTTAGAATAGTTAGTGAAGAATATGGGCTCAGTTATCGTGCTATTGCAGGTACTTACGTGTTCTATGTTGATGATAATAAAAAAATTGATGAGGCGATAGAACAAACCCGGATTGCCAAAACAGAAACGAAAGAAGAGGCCGTTGTCGATACGGTTGACGTTATTCAAAAGCGGATACCTGAAATTATTATCGGGGGGGTGGTTCAGGATAAAAATACCGAGGAAAAAATCAATATGTGTAAGGTTGTTTTAGGCTCAAACAACTATGCGGTAACCAATGAGATGGGCTTTTTCTATAAAACACTGCATGCTAAAGGGAAATACCGCTTTAAGATTCAGCATGTAGGTTACCGGCCTGTTGATACAATTATTCACATAACCGACGATGTATTACTTGATTTTGAACTTATCCCGAACCGGAAAATCGAGTTGATGAGTAGTAAAATGATTCCGGCACGGTTTATTATCGAATTGTCCGAAGTGCCCGAAATGGTGTTGTACAATCCGCGTAATGCCATTGAAGTGCCGGGCGTAGAGCAAAACGATATTGTTAATGCACTTACCATTATTCCGGGTATCAATTATCTGAAAGGGGTTGATACCGGATTATCGATACGGGGTGGGGCGCCTTCCGACAACCTGGTATTGATTGATGGCATTCCCATTATTGAAACCAGCCACCTGATGGGCAACCTGAGTGTGCTTAATTCAAAATATATTCGACAGGCTTTTGTTTCGCGTGGTGGCTTTGGTGCCGAATATGGCGGACGCACTGCCGGAATTGTTGATTTGTCGGGGAAAACCGGCAACAACAAAAACCCTGTTGTTGATTTTACGGCCAATATGCTTCATACCAATATTTATGTAGGGGTGCCTGTAAACGAAACAAGCTCCCTGTCGGCTTCTTTTAAAAAATCATTTGTTGATATCTGGCCACAGTTTCTGATTAATAATTTTGCACTTGAAAATAAAACAGTTGAGTTTGATACAGGCTCGCCTGTTTGGGCTGATGTTGACCGTACCGAGGTAAATTATTCCGATGCCAATGTAAAGCTGAATATTCGTCCGTCAGAGCATACCGAGTTGTCTTTTAACTTCTTTGATAGTTTCGATCGTCAGTTTCGAAATTATGCTTTTCCAACCGATGGCGGATATTATCAGAATAACAGTAAAGACAGCCGAACAACAGGGTATAGCATTAACCTTAAAACGCAATCGGAAAAAGGATGGCTGAATACCTTTACCGCCGGCTATAATTCGATGACAAGCAATACGGTTACAGAAAACGGCAAGGAGCAGAAATGGGCCGACCGCCCGGTAAAAGCGTTTTTCGATTCAAACATTTACCAGATAAAAGAGTTTCGTGCAGCATGGCGTTCGGAATTGAAACTAAAATATTTGTCACACAAATTTGGTGGTGGTTTCAACTACAATGCACTCGATTATGAATACGAAGACCATGAATTAAAAATAGTAGGTGCTAAAACGTTTAACGATTCAATTTCGTCAAGCGACCGAATTCAAATGTACAATACCTATTATCAGGCGCAGTTAAAACCCTTTAAATGGCTTTCATTCAGGGTTGGAGCACGCGGAACTTACAATCCACAAAACACTGTTTTTAATGTACAGCCACGCTATGGGATTGAGATAACACCTTTTAATCATTTTAAATTTCACTATTCAGCGGGAAGGTACATGCAGCATATGTATATGACTTACCGGGTCGATTCATACCGGAATGTTTCTCCGATATGGTATATCCCGGGCAATAATGAGCAGATTCTCGATGCCAACCATGAGGTTTTTGGTGTGAAAGCACAATATCCTGATTTGAGTTTAAATGTAGAAGCATATTCAAAGCGGAACCGTTCAAAATCGTTTTTCTGGGGTGAGAAAGGAGTTCAAAACGGGCTTGATATTGTGAATTACGAGCAACTAAAGGGGGAGGATTACAACCGGGGAATTGATTTCTTTATGCAGTACCGGACTGGTATTTTTAAACATCTGATATCGTATTCACTTTCTGAATCGTATGAGAAAATAAATGGTGTTAATAACGATAATTTTTTCCCTTCGTTCGACCATCAATTGCACCGTTTACGTCTCACCGAGATTGTAAGTTTCAGCGGGTGGACAGCTTCTGTTAATTGGCATTTTGCAACGGGGTTGCCTTATTTGGAGTCAAATTCTCAAAAGGAAAATTTTCAACTTGGGCAGTTTAATGATTTTATGCAACTGGATATAGCATTGGAAAAACAAATTGATTTTCAGTACTTTTTTGCCGATATAGGTATTACAGTGTTGAATGTTCTGAACCGGAGCAATACAATTGATGAAAGAAATATTTCGATACGCGAAGAACCCGAACAGATTATATACAAAACCCGCACCCGGGCTACTGCATTTTCGCCTCTTTTATATATAAATTTACGATATGAATGAAAAAAATAAAAAAAGTGGTAGGGGGTAAAAGTATTCGGTTGTAATAAAGGCGTGTAATAATCATAGGAAAATGTTCAGACATCCAAATTTAAATAACAATAACGGGGCTCAATACGATTTTCAGAAAAAAATCGAGCAATCAATTCGGTATTTTAAAGTCCCGGATGCACAGGATAAAGAGGATGTCCTGAATGGTTTGATGAGGAAAATTGCAGAGCAGGAAGAACCGGCTGTTCAAAAAACTAAAGTGCGAAAACTTATTTATTCGGTTAGCTCAGTAGCTGCTGTTGGTTTGATTCTTTTTGCTCTGTATTTCTTTTTTGCTTTTGAAACTTATACAGGTTCACAACAAGCTTCAAATGTTTTTTACCTGCCAGATAATTCTCGCGTTGTTTTAACCGATGGGGCATCACTTAAATATTCAAAAATAAACTACAACCGTAATGTCAAACTTAAAGGCGAAGCATATTTCGAAGTTAAGAGTGGCGATGGATTTTTTGTTGATACCCGCGAAGGTGATGTGATGGTACTGGGAACCCGTTTTAGGGTGAGTGACATGAAAAAACGCTTGCATGTGCAATGTTACGAAGGAGCTGTTGGCGTTCATTATGCAACCGAACGAGTGAAAATATCACGAGGCATGTTGCTCGAAGGATTTGAACAAGAAGTAAATGTTACAGAGGGAAAAGGTTACGGATATCCCGATTTCGCACGTTTTAACTTTAGTTGCAAAAATAAAGACCTTAATGAAATCTGGCCGGAAATTGAAAAATATTTTGGCGTAGACATCAATTATACCCATCCGGACTGTCAATCATTTACCGGTTCAATTAGTGCCGGAAATGTTAACCATGTGTTAGATATTATTTGTACCTCCATGAAACTGGAGTATACAATTAATGAAAATAACCAGGTTGAAATTACTCCACGAAGTTAGAAAATAGCAAATAACTCCCACTGCATTACGCGGGGCTTTGTTCCATATGTTTCGGATAAGTTTTCAAATGGCTAAATCTGTTTCAGGTTTTTATCCCGCATACTCCAAAATTATTTTTAACTCATCTTCATTTAGCTTTACCGGGTGGTTTTTCAAACCGGTACTTTCAATAATGGAATCAAAGTGTGAACTATTCACCCCTAAAGTTGAGAGTTTGGGTATGTTGAATTTTTCGGAGAGTTGGTTGATGTATTGTAATAAATTGTCTGTTGCATTCTCATCGCTCATGTCAGGAAAGAGAATATGAGCCACATTTGCGTACTTCTTTAATACTTGTTTATTATTTTCTGCATGTAGTTTTTCAACAGTAATTTGGTTTGCCGGTCCCATCAGGTTGGCACAAACAATTCCATGCGGAATGGGGAAGAGGCTGCCCAGTGGTTGGGCAAAACCATGAATAACACCTAAACCCGCATTGGCGAGTGTTATGCCTGACAATAATGCAGCATAGCTCATGCCGGCACGGCTGTTAATATCGTTTCCGTTTGAAACAGCTTCTTCAAGTGATGAAAATATATGTTTTATCCCGTCAAATGCGAGAGCATCGGTTAATGAATTGGCATTGGTAGACAAATACGATTCAAATAACTGGGTGAAGGCATCCATACCCGAAGCAGCAGTTATGTTGGGCGGGCATGAAATGGTGAGCAATGGGTCGATTATGGCAATATCGGGTACATAATTGTCGTGACGTAACGACTTTTTGAAGGCTTTTTCGCCTAGTTGGGTGATAACGGCATTTTTTGTAGCCTCGCTACCGGTACCTGATGTTGTAGGAACTGTAATGAGTGGTACTTTATTGCCCGAGGTTTTTTTTGTGCCAACTCCTTCTAGATAATCAGTTATCGAACCATTTTCACACAGCATAGCCGATACGGCTTTTCCGGCATCCATTATGCTTCCTCCGCCAATGGCAATTACAGCATCAGGCAAAAGGTTTAAGCTTTTTTGTGTTATGGTGTCAATATTATAGGGCGATGGTTCTCCATGCAGAACCTCGTGTGTATATGTGTATTTACTTTTTGTAAGTGAGCTAAATAATTGCTTACCGTAATGAGTTTTTGGAAATGATTTCCCGGTTATGATAAGAAATTTGTTCCCAAATATTGAAGCGTGACTGCTTATTTCGTTTAAGCTGCCTTCGCCAAAAATTATTTTTGGAGTATTTGTAAAGTTGAATTTCATAAGCTTTGATTTGAAAACACCAAAGCTAATTTTTTTAAATGTATCGCCAAAGCTTTGAAAAAGGCAGATAACCCTAAAAACTTACCTTTGAGGTAAGATAATCAGCTTAAACTGATTGTTATAGGGAAATCGCCTGTGATGTGTGTAAAAACTAATGGTTTGAAACATTTTCGTTTGAATTTTCATTAATAAAAGCTAAACCTACGGCTATCAAAAATATTCCGAATGCTATTGCTAAGTAAATCATATCAACCTCCTTTATCTTTAATTGTTTATTGCAATATTAAGACAAAAAAGTCTGAAATAAAAGACTTTTTTGTCTTTTTTTTCAGGAGGTGCATTTTTCTTTGGCGAACGTGCATTTTTCTTTGACGAACATCACAATTTTGTTGACGAATGGTTTGTGCTAATATTATTGCAGGGATAAACCGAGCGAGATAAAAAAATTACGGGGGGGGGCCGGATAATAATAGCGTGGTGCACTGCCACCATACGATGGGGCATTAACCAGTATCATTGATGCATAGTGCTGTTTTAGTAAATTATTTATACCAGCTTTTATCTCAAATGATAGTATCTGATTGATTCTAAATAATTGCTTTATGTTGAAGTTTAATACGTTATAGGCAGGGTGTTGCAATGTATTGCTGTCGTTTAAATATTGTCTTCCATGTAGCCAATGGTTTATAGTAGCTGAAGTCTGCTGAAAAGGTTTCCAGTTGAGTGTATTTTGAATGTTTACAACCGGAATGCCGGGAAGTGTATTGCTATCGTAAGTAACACCATCGTCGTTAAACTGAACAAATGTATTATCTGACGCAGAGAATGTTAATTGCCAATTAATTTTTCCGGGAAATCGCGTGTTATCTGAAAGTACAACATTCGACTGTAATTCTATACCTTTATGGCTTGTTTTGCCGGCATTTATACCGGTGAATATTTCTTCAGTTATCCGTTTTGTTACCAGTAAATCATTTAAGTCGATAAAATAAACTGTACCGTCAATAAAAATTCTTGCATTGTATGAATGCCATCGTATTCCGGCTTCGTACATCCAGCCTTGTTCGGGTTTCAGTTTTTCATTTTTCTGTCCGTCGGGGCGCAGTGTTTCCTCAAGCGAGGGAGCCGAAAAACCATGACCGGCCGATACATAAGTTGTTGTTGAGCTTGTGAGGTCATAGCTCAAACCCAGTCGTGGCGAGACAATTACGGGATAACCATATTGACCGTTGTCGTTTTCTAAACCTTCATAATTATAGTAGAGCTTATTCAGGTTTATAGCACCTGAAAAATGTAATTCGGGGGTGAAGTTGTAATGAATCTGACCTGAAATATTTCCATATATCCGGTGTTCGTTAATTTTGTTTACAATGTTTTCACTCTCTTGTGTTTCCTGAAATGTCTTCCAGTTGTAGTTTTCACTGAATAATTCAATTCCGGTAATGATTTCAAATTTGTATTTGTGGTAAAACCAAAAATTTCTTAACCCGTAGTTCACGATGTCTTCCGAAAGATTATTGAAAGGGCGTAATTCAAATGTATTCTGATAGCCGCCAAACAGGGTTGTGCGCTGAGTCGTGTATTCGCCAATGTTGCTTTTGAACGTTGTGCCTGCAATTATCTTGTCATATTTTTCATAGCCTTCCACCGCAAGCCAGTTTGATGCTGCCGATTCGGGAGATTGTGTGAATGTTTCGTGCGAGAGTGAACTTGGGATTTTTGCATTCAACTTTGTGCCTAAAACGGTAAACGACAGGTTCGATTCCTTGATTTTTTTATTTCCACTTACGATGGCATTGTGCCGGCTATATTGATTGTTCTGACGAAACCCGTCGGATTTTGTGTTGAAATAGGAAGTGTTTATATTGAATTTTTCGGAATTGTAATTGGCCGAAGCTTCTGTTTTTCGTGTATTGAAGGAACCATAGCGGAAACCTGTTTCTAATGTGTTTGGGTTTTTCTTTGTTGTTAGCTTAATCGTTCCTCCAAGCCCGGCACCATACAAGGCAGAAGAGGGGCCCTTAATAAGTTCAACACGTCCAAGGTTAGAGAATTCAATATCTTCAATAACCGTAACCCCGTCGCCATTGGTTATAGGGATGTCGTTAATGTAAGCCTTTATTCGGTTCGAGGCATAGGGTGTTCGGCTGCCAATTCCCCTGATGACAATCCTGTTGGTGCTCAGTGTTCCATGGTGCATGTATACTCCCGGAATGCTGTTCAGCATAGTATGTACTGAAAGGTTATTGAATTGTTCCAGTTTGTCATTGCTTAAAACAGAAATGCTGCCGGGTATTTTACTAAGCTCACCTTCGTAAAGCGTAGCTGTTACGTTGATATCCTCAATTACAACCGAATCGCGTGTGCTTGCCGGCAAAACCAGGGGAAACAGTAAAAATGCGAGTAAGAAAAAAGGCATACGTGTTGCTTGGGTTTATTTTACAGGAATGAGTTTTACTATTTTACCGGGTGTCTCAATGGCAACATATACATAACCTTTAGGGTCTTGAACTACGTTGCGTACACGACCGATGTCCTGTAAAAGTTTTTCCTGGTGAACAACTTTTTCGCCCTCTAAAACTACTCTTTCTAGGTATTGGTAACGAAGTGAGCCAATTAAAATGTTGTTTTTCCACCCGGAGTATTTATCACCCCTTACGAATATCATACCGCATGGCGCAATTGATGGATCCCAATATGTAACCGGTTGTTCCATTCCTTCTTTATGGGTAATGTCGGTAAAGGTTGTCCCGTCGTAATTAATACCGTATGAAATGACCGGCCAGCCATAGTTCAATCCGGGTTTTATAAGGTTAAGCTCGTCACCGCCTTTGGGGCCATGCTCACTAATCCACACTTCGTTGGTTTCGGGGTGAATATCGGTGCCTTGCGGATTGCGGTGCCCGTAACTATAAATCGATGGCATGGCGTCAGTATTATCAACAAAGGGGTTGTCCTCGGGGATGCTTCCGTCGTCGTGTATGCGATGAATTTTACCGTTGTGGTTGGTTAGGCTTTGCGGGTTAAACTCGCGATAACCGCGGTCGCCAATTCCGAAGAAAAGGTAGCCGTCTTTATCAAACGCCAGCTTGCAACCAAAGTGATACGATTTGTTTGTGTCGGGTTCGCCATTAAAAATGATTTCGGTATCGTACAACAGGTCGTTTTTTAACCTGGTGCGCAAAATGGAGGTGTTACCGCCTTTTTCTTTCTTTTCGTCAGCAGGTGCCGAAAAGGAAATGTAGATCCAGCCGTTGTTTTTATAATCGGGATGTAATTTAATATCGAGTAATCCTCCCTGTCCTTTTACGAAAAGCGAGGGTAGACCGGAAATTTTGTATAGTTTATTATCTGAAAAGCGGTACAAAGTACCTGAGCGTTCAGAAATAAGCAAATCGCCGTTTGGCAAAAAATCAAGACCCCATGGCACTTCAAGTCCACTTACAATGGTGTCAACTCTAAATGTAAGTTCATCTGTATTGTGGATATTGTTTTGTGGTTCAGGTTCTTCTTTAAGTTCTTCAGTAATACCTTTTTTTATGTATACTGCAAGTGCGACAACTTCCTCTTCGGTAAAAGTTTTTTTGAAGCCCGGCATGCCCATTTCAGGCCTTCCTTCAACAATCGATTCAATCAAATCTTTATCGTTGTTGCCATACATCCATTCCTTTTTTTCAAATTTTTCGAGCTGGAAACCGTGACAACCTGCACAAAAGTTTTCGTAGTTTTTGGCTGTTGTGGGTGTGTTGTTGATATTTGTACCAGCTTTTGAATTATTGCATGAATAAAACGACAATGATGCAGATATTAAAATAATAACTGTACTGATGGTGAAGAAATTTTTAATGAGCATGGCTTTTTGTTTTATAGTTGTCAATTTTGTCAGAATTACACTAAAAAAACACGAATAAGGCCGTTATGTTCAAACACAAGTGGTTATTCATCGGCCAGTTTATCCAGTACATATTTTACCATTTGTTTCATTTTTGGATGGTAATCTTCACTGGCATCTTTAGTTACCCGGTTGGCAATAATCAGGCAAATGGTAATAGCTTCATGTCCCAGAAGTTTTGACAATCCGTAAATGGCTGAACTCTCCATTTCGTAATTGGTGATTTTTTGTCCCAGAAAATCAAACGATTCAATCTTTTCATTCAGATTCGGGTCGGCAAGAGGGATACGCAAAACACGTCCCTGAGGGCCGTAAAACCCGGGTGCTGAAATGTTAATGCCCGATACAGTTTCTTTGCTCGAAAGGATTTCACATAACTTATCAGAGCAATCAACCACATAAGGTTTCGGCAGTAATTCGCCCCATTGGGTGTGGTAAAGCAAACTTTGCTCAAACTCAAGATCAGCAACAATGTTCCGGCCTTCATAAAAATTCAGAAGTCCGTCAAATCCGATTGATTTTTGCGAGATGACGTAAGAGTTAACCGGTATATTTTCCTGTAAACTTCCCGAAGTACCAATGCGGATAAGGTTTAAACAGGTAATGTCCTTTTTCATTTTCCGGGTTTTCAGGTCAATGTTCACTAATGCATCGAGTTCGTTGACAACAATATCGATATTGTCGGTGCCAATTCCTGTTGATACAACAGATAGATGGCGGTCTTTATACCATCCGGTAACGGTTTTAAATTCACGATTTTGAACCTTGTGTTCTATTTCATCAAAAAAACCGGCAATCATATCAACTCGTCCCTGGTCACCAACAAGTATTACTGTGTCAGCAATTTGTCCGGGTTTTAGATGAAGGTGAAAAATTGACCCGTCTGGGTTTATAATCAGTTCAGATTCTCTTATCATGGTTATTGATTTTTACGTGAATATCAAAATTAGTTATTTTTTATTACAACTCGCGATTTAGGAAGGCTTTCGGGAAATCTTTTTTGAATGAATTTAATGATGTTTTCTCTCAGGTATACCCTAAGATCCCACGCCGTAGGAGAGTCGGTGGCACTAACCAGCAAGCGGGTTTCAACTGTTTTTTCGGTAGTACCGGTTACTTGCAATACATTTACCCTGCCATCCCACAGCGGGGTTTCTTTAAGCAACCGTGTTGTTTCGTTTCTAATCTCATCAAAATCAACCTCATAATCTGTGTAAATAAATACCGTGCCCAGTATTTGCGAGTTGGAGCGAGTCCAGTTCTGGAAAGGTTTTTCAATAAAATAAGTTGAAGGAAGCACCAGGCGGCGTTCGTCCCATATTTTCACAACCACATATGTTAGGTTGATTTCTTCGATGCGCCCCCATTCATTTTCAACGATAACAACATCATCAAGCCGTATGGGTTGTGTAATGGCTATTTGAATGCCGGCCAAAAATCCGCCAATAATTTTCTGGGCTGCCAATCCAATAATAATACCCGTAACACCGGCAGAGGCAATTAAGCTGATACCTATTTGTCTGATGCCACTGAAAGACATTAAAATCAGTGAGATGGCAATAATCACAGTTAAAGTAATCAGTACGCGCTCAATAATCTTGAACTGCGTATATATTTTACGGGCTTTTAAATTGTCTTTTTGGTTAATATCATACTGGCGTAACACCATGAATTTCACCAACTGTATAAAACGAATAACAATCCACGAAAAAAGAATAATGAAAAGAATTGACAGAGCCTTACCTGCAGTTGAACTTATACTTTCAGGAAAGCTTGATAATGATATGGGCAACCACAATGAGAGCGTTGTGGAGAGAAGTATTACCGGTAATTTAAGGTTTTTCTGTATC
This sequence comes from Prolixibacteraceae bacterium, assembly GCA_027858145.1. Lineage (GTDB taxonomy): Bacteria > Bacteroidota > Bacteroidia > Bacteroidales > Prolixibacteraceae > Roseimarinus. Next base: position 14,262 of record JAQIDF010000435.1, read on the forward strand.
CGGGAGTAAAAATCAGTTTCAGATTTTTTATTCAGTTTTATAGATACCCTTATGGCAATAAAAACAAGAATGAAGAAAACAACCTGAAACGCAATAAACTTTCCAAAATAGTTTAAAATGTCAAATAGTAATTTGGGATCGATATTGAAAAAATCGGCTAGTTTGTCCATAAGTGTATTATATATTTATTTAACTGTTTTTATTAATAACTCAATATCTTAGCTTTTGTTTAAAAGTGGATTATTGAATTTTATTTCGGATTATTTTTTAAAACATGTTTTTTTGTTTGGAAAAGATAAAAGTTATTCTGACTTTTGTTTTGATTTTAAAAATCCAACTATGACTTACAATGATAAGAAGCAATTTTATCTCGCAGTTGATTGCGTAATATTTGGTTATGAGGATTACAAATTGAAATTGCTATTGCAACCCCGTCCAATTGAACCATCAAAAGGAGAATGGGCGTTAATGGGGGGATTTTGTGGTGACGCTGAAACCCTCGAAAATGCAGCAAATCGGGTTTTAGAAAAAACAACTGGATTGACAAATATCTACATGAAACAGGTGCAGGCATTTTCACAAGTTAACAGAGATCCTGGCGGGCGTGTAATATCAGTTGCATTTTTTGCATTGATCAATATTCGCAATTACGATGATGATCTTCTGAAACAATATGGTGCACAATGGTTTTCAATCGAAGAAATACCGAATCTTATATTTGATCATGCTGAAATTGTAGAAAATGCGATGCAACAATTGCGAAGAACAGCCAAAATTCAACCCATTGGATTTGAGTTATTACCTGAAAATTTCACCATTACTCAGCTTCGTAATCTTTACGAGGCAATTTATCAATGTACTTTAGAGCCGGCAAATTTCAGACGTAAAATTATGTCAATGAAACTTCTTGACCGATTGCCGTTCAAGGACAAAAACAGCTCACGAAAAGGAGCGTATCTGTACTCTTTTAATCAGGAGAAATATGAGAATCTATCAGCTCAGGGGTTTTCTTTTGATATATCACACGCACAAATGTAAAATCGAATTGAAATGCTTAAAAGTATGCTTTAAATGAAACAATTATAAAAAACACATAAGATTATGGAAGATTTAATGAATAAAGAGGTTTGGTTTGTTACAGGAAGCCAGCATTTGTATGGCCCTGAAACATTGGAACAGGTTGATAAAGATTCAGCAACAATTGTTGCCGGATTAAACGGAACCGGAAAAATTCCGGCCAAAGTTGTATTTAAACCTGTTGTTAAAACATCGGATGAGATACTCGATGTTTGCATTAAAGCCAATAGTAGTGAAAATTGTATTGGTGTAATTACATGGATGCACACATTTTCACCGGCTAAAATGTGGATTGCCGGCTTAAGTGCCCTTCAAAAGCCTTATATGCACTTGCATACACAATTTAACCGCGATTTACCATGGAGTGAGATTGACATGGATTATATGAACCTGCATCAAAGTGCACATGGCGGGCGTGAATATGGTTTTATCAATGCCCGCATGCGTAAAAACCGTAAGGTTGTTGTAGGGCATTGGAAAGATGAAAAAGTGCAGGATCAGGTTGCAGCCTGGTGTCGTACGGTTGTTGGTTGGAATGTTTCGAAAAAAATGAAAGTTGCCCGTTTTGGTGATAATATGCGTAATGTTGCCGTAACCGAAGGTGATAAAGTGGAAGCTCAAATTAAATTTGGCTGGGAAGTACACGCGTACGGTGTTGGCGATTTGGTTGAATATGTTGATAAAGTTACCGATGCCGAAGTTGATGAATTGTATAAAGAATACGAATCATTATATGACGTAGCTAATGATTGTAAGCCCGGGCAGAAATATCATGAAAATGTGCGTATTCAGGCGCGTTACGAAATTGCGTTGAAGCGTTTTATGAAAGATGGTAAATTTGGTGCCTTCACCACAAACTTTGAAAACCTTACCGGCCTCGATCAGTTACCGGGCTTGGCTTGTCAGCGACTGATGGAAGCAGGATATGGCTTTGGAGCCGAAGGTGACTGGAAACAATCAGCACTTCTTCATATTGTTAAACAAATGTCGGCAGGCATTGAAGGTGGAAGTTCATTTATGGAAGATTATACGTACCACATGAATCCTGCAAACGAAGGTGTTTTGGGAGCGCACATGCTTGAGATTTGTCCTTCTATCGCGGCAAAGAAACCCCGCTTGGAAGTTCATCCGCTCGGAATTGGTGGTAAAGATGCACCTGCACGTTTGATATTTGAAAGCGCTACCGGCGATGCGATGAACGTTACCCTTATTGATATGGGCGGACGATTCCGTTTGATTGTGAATACTCTTGATGTTATTGAACCATTGGCTCAATTGCCGAAGCTGCCTGTTGCAAGCGCTTTTTGGAAAACTCATCCAAATCTGGCCGATGGGGCTGCAGCCTGGATTTATGCAGGTGGTACGCATCACTCTGTTTTTACATTGGCACTTACACCCGAATACATCGAAACATTTGCAGAGATGGCCGATGTTGAGTATGTTGTTATCGATAAGGATACAAAGGTTTCTGAATTCAAAAAAGAATTACGCTGGAACGACTTGTATTATCATTTGAACCGAGGATTATAAATTTTAAAATAAAAACAATAAACTATGGAATCAGCTTTTGAATTTCTCGATTGGATAATATTTGGAATATATGCATTCGCGATTTTGGGAATGGGCCTTTTTATCTCCAGGGGTAAAAAAGGTGTAGAGAAAACTGCCGATGATTACTTTTTAGCTAACAAGTCGCTTACGTGGTGGGCTATTGGTGCTTCACTTATTGCAGCAAATATTTCGGCAGAACAATTTATCGGGATGTCAGGCTCAGGGTATGCACTGGGTATGGGAATTGCCTGTTACGAGTGGATTGCCGCTGCATCTCTGATTATAATTGCTAAATATTTTATTCCAATTTTTATTGAGAAGAAAATATACACTATGCCCCAGTTTTTGGCTGAACGCTATTCTCGCGGTGTGAGTACAGCTTTTGCTATTTTCTGGTTATTGATCTATGTGTTTGTAAACCTAACATCGATAACTTATATGGGAGCCCTTGCCATGCAGGAGATACTTGGAGTACCGCTTATTTACGGTATTATAGGTCTTGCGCTTTTCTCCGGTATTTACTCAATTTATGGCGGACTAAAAGCGGTGGCATGGACCGATGTTGTTCAGGTAGTCTTCTTGATATTGGGTGGTTTGGTTACTACATACATGGCTCTCGATGCTGTGGGTGGTGTTGATGCCGGGCCGATTAAAGGATTTAGTAATCTTTTTGAAGGAGCACGTGAGCATTTTCACATGATTGCTACTGCCGATGCAAAGCCTGAAGTGTTCTCCGACCTTCCGGGGCTTGGAATTATTCTTGGCGGTATCTGGCTTACCAACTTTGGATATTGGGGGTTCAACCAGTACATTATCCAAAAAGGTTTGGCAGCAAAGTCGGTTCGCGAAGCAAAACGCGGCTTGCTTTTTGGCGCTTACCTCAAAATTTTAATTCCACTTATCGTTGTGATTCCCGGAATCGCAGCTTTTTATCTGAATGGGAACTTAGCTAAACCCGATGAAGCTTACCCGTTCCTCCTGGCTAATTATATGCCTGTAGGTGTGAGGGGACTTGCATTTGCCGCTTTGACAGCTGCCATTGTTTCTTCATTGGCTTCGATGATTAACTCTACTTCAACCATTTTTACAGTTGATATTTATAAGCCTTATTTTAATAAAAATGCAACTAATAAACAGCAGGTACGCGTTGGACGTTTAGTTGCTGTTATATCTCTTCTTATTGCAGTGAGCGTAGCTCCGTTGTTGAATAACCTCGGACAGGCATTCCAGTACATACAGGAATATACCGGTTTTATATACCCGGGTGTTGTTGTGGTGTTCTTTATGGGACTATTCTGGCGTCAGGCAACAAACCGTGCCGCATTGTGGACAGCCTTGCTGACCCTGCCGTTAGGTTTCGCTTTCAAATTCGGGTTCCCTGAAATGCCATGGATGATGCGTATGGCCTATGTATTTATTATCCTTGTTTTTGTTGCTACCATTATCACTTTTGTCGACAAAAAAGTTTGGACAACAGATACAAAACATACAGTACGCCCCGGATTTATCCGCTCAGGTTACGCAATGGTTGTTATTGGTGTTGTCTCTACAATAATTGGTGTTGTGGGTAGTAACATCGAATTTCTTTATAATTACGGAATTCAGAACATCTTTATGTTGGCTGCGGCATTCCTCTTTGTAGGTATTATTCTTATTAGCAACGAGAAAATTATTGCTGCCGATAGAAAATCAATTGAAATTAACCCTGAATCATTTAAAACAGGAAAAGCATTTAATATTGGTGCTGTTGGAATTATCGTTATTCTGGCCTTGTTGTATGGTGTATTCTGGTAAAAATCTTTTGAAATGTTAGAACAGTTAAAAGAAGAAGTATACAAAGCCAATATCGATTTGGTGAAGCACGGCCTGGTAATATTCACATGGGGAAATGCCAGTGGTATTGACCGCGATAAAGGGTTGTTTGTAATCAAACCCAGTGGGGTTGATTACGATGAAATGAAACCGTCGGATATGGTTGTTTGCGATATGGAGGGTAAGGTTGTTGA
>JAQIDF010000510.1 GCA_027858145.1 Prolixibacteraceae bacterium
GAAGTTGGTATTTCGGCAAACTGCAAAATAACGTTTAATTATCTGGCCGATACTATTGTAGTGCCTCAGGTTGGTGTTCATCAATACGATTCAATTTATGTTGTTTACGTAAAAGATAAAAACAGATATCAACGTTGTGAAGTTCGTAAAGGGTATGAATCTCCCAAAGAGACTGTCATTATTGATGGATTGAATTATAACGACTTGGTATCGTTGATAAAACCGGACGAAAACCGCGTATCGGAGACCATTTATTTAAACAATGCAGAAACAAATAATACAAACTAATATGAAGTATTTGGTAATAATACTTTCCTTTTTGGTAGTTGCAGCGTGTAGCCGCAACAATGAAGCAGAAATACCCCTGGGAAAAGTGGAGCGTGGTACTTTTTATATCGATCTTTACGAGGAAGGCGAAATTGAAGCAACCCGTTCGGTTCAAATTAATTCTCCCAATATCTCGTGGCGATATGGAATGTTGAAAATCACAAAGCTTGTTGAAGATGGTAGTCAGGTGGAAGCCGGAGATACAGTTGTTATTTTCGACCCGTCGGAAGTGCAAAAAGCAATTGTAGATTCTGAGGCTGAGCTTGAAATTAAAGAGGCTGAATTAAAGCAATTGAAAGCTGAGCAGCAATCAACCGTAAAAGAATTGGAAGCCGACCTTGAAATAACCCGTATCTCACAGGAAATATCGAGAATTGAATTTGAAACAGCCAACTACGAGGCCGATATTCGTAAAAAAGAGATCCAGCTTAATCTCAAAAAAGCAAACATAGCGCTTGAACGGGCGAAAGAGCAGCTTGAAAACCGCAAAAAAATCCAGCAGGAAGAGCTAAAGCAAAAAATGCTTGAAATTTCTCAATCGAAAAGCGAGTTGAATGATGCCCGCGAAACACTGCAGAAAATGTTTATGGTTTCGCCCTCAAATGGCATAGCCATAATCAATCACAACTGGAGCAGTGATAATAAGTTTCAGGAAGGCGACCAGTGCTGGAGCGGATACCCGTTGATTGAACTGCCCGACATGAGTGAACTGAAAGCAACAGTACAAATCAACGAAGTTGATATTTCTAAAGTAAAAAAAGGGCTCAGGGCCGAAATTAAACCCGATGCTTTTTCCGATAGTGTATTTGATTCCGAGGTGATAAAAGTGGCTAATCTGGCGGTGAATAAAGAGCGTGGCTCCAAAATAAAAGTCTTCCCGGTTGAAGTACTTATAAAATCGAAAAACGAGAAATTGTTACCGGGGCTAACGGTCAGCTGCCGTATTATAGTTGATGAAATTGATGATGTGCTTTACGTGCCGCTCGAAGCTGTTCGCAGCGAAGCCGGCAAACCATTTGTGTATGTGAAAAATGTAACAGGTTTCGAGAAGAAATTTATCGAAACTGGCGAAACAAATACTGATTTTGTCCGGGTCATAAGTGGTCTTAAAGAAGACCAGGAAGTTGCCTTGTTGAATCCGTTTGCTGAAGAAATCGAAAGTGAAGAAGAAAACTCAAAACAAAATGCCGATGTTTAAATTAATTATACCATTGTTGCTGTGCGTTGTTTTGTTTTTTCAGTCATGTAGTGAAAAAGCAGAACAAGGAATGCGCGTTGAAAGGGGCGATTTTGTACAAACCATAACCGAAACAGGGGAACTGGAAGCAGTTAATGCCAAAACATTTGTTATGCCCCGTTTTGGACGGTATTGGTACGAAATGAAAATTATTGGTTTGTTAGAGCATGGCAGTGTAGTTGAAGCCGGCGATTCGCTTATACAATTCGATCCTTCAGAAATAAAAAAGTTTATTATTGATCGTGAAACTGAACTGGAGACCCAAAAGGCGAATCTCGAAAAAACGTATGTTGAAATTGAAAACCGTAAAAGTGATATTCGTTCTACATTGCAGAGTGAGCAGGCGGCTTTTGATTTGAAAAAACTCGAAGTTGAGCAATACAAGTTCGAATCAGAAAAAGTCAGGGATGTAAAAGAGCTTGAGTTTGAACAAGCCAAAATCAGGCTCGATAAAGCAAAAACGAGAGCAATGTATCAGGAAATTATTGCCGAAAATCAATTGCAAATTCAACAGATTCGAGTTAAACGTATAGACAATCAGGTAAAAGATGCTTATGAAATTATACCCGACCTTACCATCAGAACACCTATTCCCGGCATATTTCAGATAGCCACAAAAAGGCGTTCGCACGAAATGTTACAGCTTGGTGATGAAGTGAGAATGGGGCGCCAGCTGGGAAGTGTTCCCGATTTAACATGGATGAAGGTAAATACAATGGTTGATGAAACTGACTTTTTGAAGGTATATCCAGGTCAGCCGGTTAAGGTACGCCTCGATGCAATGCCTGATGTCGTTTTTGATGGAAAAATTACTTATATGAGTAAGCTATGCCGGCTGAAAGACAGGGAGGGCAGCCAAAAGGTATTTGATCTGGAAGTGAAACTTAACGTATCTGACGAACGTCTGAAACCGGGCATGACTGTTAGTTGTGAGTTTATTTGTGCTGATCTGGAGGATGTTGTACAAGCTCCGCTTGAATGTGTCGATTTTAATGAAGGCCGAAGTTTCGTGTATTTAAAACGTAGTGGAAAAACAATAAAACAGGAAGTGCAAACCGGAGCTGCGAACAATACTCACGTAGTAATTGAAGGCAATGTAGAACCGGGACAACGTCTCATTCCGCTTAATCAACTTAATCAGGAACCAGAAGAATAATTATGCAATTTGAAGAAAATATACGGGTAGCCCTTCGCGGACTTATCGAACACAAGTTCAGATCGTTTCTTACCATGCTGGGAATTATTTTCGGTGTGGCATCGGTAATTGCCATGCTGTCAATTGGTGAGGGCGCTAAACGCCAGGCTATTGCAAAATATCAGGAACTCGGGGTTACAAATATTATCGTGCGCGATAAAAATCTTTCGGATGCAGAACTGGAAGAAGTACGGGCTAAATTTTCACAAGGGCTTTCGCTTTCCGATGCCGAAGCCATTAAAGAAATTGTGCCGGGTGTTGAAGAGGTCGCCCCCCAGTCTGAAAAAAGCACCGAGGTTAAATTTGCCGATAAATCATCAAAATCAACATTGATTGGTATTACACCAGCGTTTATTAAAATTTTAAATTACGAAACAGCTAAAGGCGACTTCATTGACGAACAGCACTACGATAATGGAATGAAAGTATGTGTGCTGGGAGCCGAAATAGCACGTACCTTGTTTCAGAATCGTGAGCCTGTGGGTGAAATGGTTAAAATCGACGATCAATGGCTCGAAGTGGTTGGTGTAATGAAATCGAAAGCACTTTTTACCGAAACGGTGGGTGAACTGGCATCTCGCGACCTGAACAACGATGTGTACATTCCACTTTCTACATTTCATAAGCGTTTCGAACCTGAGAATGAACTCGCCAGTGAGCTGAAACAGCTAACTGTTAAAATTGAAAGTTCCGATAAGTTGATGGTAGCAGCTTCTTTGCTTGAAGAGATCATAAAACGCCATCATTATAACAACAAAGATTATAGTATTGTAATTCCATACGAACTTCTGAAACAGGAAGAAAAAGAACGGCGCATTTATAATATTCTGTTGGGTGCTATTGCAGCTATTTCGCTTGTAGTGGGCGGAATTGGTATTATGAATATCATGTTGGCAACCGTGATGGAACGAACCCGCGAAATTGGTATACGGCGCGCTATTGGTGCCCGGAAAGCTGATATTATGAGCCAGTTTGTTACCGAGGCTGTTGCTATTAGTATTACCGGCGGAATAATTGGGGTTATACTGGGCGTGATGCTTTCTCTGGGAATTACCTTATTCACCGATGTAACTACGTTTATACGTTTATATTCGGTGTTTATAGCTTTTGGTTTTTCGGTGATTGTGGGCATCAGTTTTGGATACTTACCTGCAAAAAGTGCAGCCAACCTCAAGCCTATTGAATCAATCAGATACGAATAATATTGACAATCAATTATGTTAATTGAAATAAAAAATTTACAGAAAAATTACCTGATGGGCAAAATCGAAGTTACAGCCTTGACGGAGATCGATTTACAAATTCGAAAAAACGAATATGTTGCCATTATGGGGCCTTCAGGTTCCGGTAAATCTACTTTGATGAATATTCTGGGATGTCTCGACACTCCAACATTAGGGCAATACCTATTTAATAATGTCGATGTAAGCAGTCTTACCGATGACGAGCTTTCAGCAATGCGTAACCGCGAAATAGGATTCATCTTTCAAACTTTCAACTTGCTACCCAAAATGAGTTCGCTGCATAATGTTGAACTCCCATTAATGTATGGGGGGGTGGACAAACATGAACGCAAAGATCGGGCTGAACGTGCACTCCAAAGGGTAGGACTGGCAGAGCGTATGCATCATAAACCATCGGAATTGAGTGGGGGACAACGTCAGCGCGTAGCTGTTGCAAGGGCATTGGTAACCAATCCGGGTATTTTGCTCGCCGATGAGCCTACCGGGGCACTCGATTCAAAAACCGGTGACGAAATAATGGCGCTTTTCGACGAGCTTCACAACGAAGGTAATACCATCATTGTAATTACCCACGAGAAAGAAATTGCGGAATATGCCCATCGAACCATTTTTCTGAAAGACGGTATGATTTTTTCGGATGCACCGAATAGTTAGCTGTAAAATTCCACATGTTAGTTTATTGAAAACATAAAAGAAAAAGTAACCATGCGTACCATCAAAATATCGTTTCTGATTTTTTTACTTGCAATGTTATCATTTCGCGGGAATTGCGAAACCCATCAACTCGACCTGGCCGAAAGTATTGCCATTGCTAAAATGAAGAGCTTTGACATGTTAAGCTTGAAGCAGGATCTGAAAATTGCTGAATATAACCTCAAATCGGCAACCAGCCGGTTCAAAACACACGTCGACCTCGACTTGGATGTGCCCAATTATACCGAAACCGTGAGGCAGTATGAAGACAGTGCAGGAATTACTTTTTATCCCGTAAGACAGTCGTTACTTCGAAGCGAACTGACCATAAACCAGCCGTTGCCCACCGACGGTAATATATACATAAGTTCGGGCTTAAGTTCTACCGATGATTATAACGATAGTAAACGTTGGTTGCGGATGAACACTCGTTTGGGACTTACTCAGCCAATTGATGCCTTGTATGGCTACAACCGCATTAAATCGGAATTTAAACGTGCCGAACTGGCTTACGAGCAATCGCAGAAACGCCTCAAGCGCGAAGAATTGAACCTGGTTTATTACGTGAGTAATTCTTTTTACCGCCTGTTGCAGGTGCAAAAAAGGGAAGAGATTGCATTAATGAACCTCGAACGACAGAAAGATGCTTTTCAAATTGCAAAAAATAAATTTGACGCAGGATTAATCCGTGAGGTTGATGCATTGCAAATGGAAGTAGATTTGGCCGAAGCTCAAAATAATTATGACATGGCTGTGATTGACCGCTTTTCTGCCGAGAACGAATTCAAAGAACTTATTGGAGTCGGTTTAAGCGATACGGTCGTTATTTCGAGTGATATTGATTATCAATTAGTTGATGTTGATGAAGATATGGCAGTAGAACTGGCTCTACAAAATCGTACAGAAATACGCGAACAGGAGATTTCAATAGAGCTAAATCAGTTGAATCTGAAAAGGCAAAAATCCGAAGGGATGATAACCGGAAACCTGAATGCTTATTATGAAAAAATTGGTGTGCATGATTCTCCAATGTCCAATGAAATTGGTGATTCTTTTAATAAATCGTTTAATGATTTTCAGGAACGTCCCGGTAATTTTGGCGTAGGTATATCAATAAACATTCCCATTATCGACTGGGGCGAAAACAAGGCGCTGGTGCAGGCTGCTGAAGCGCGTTTAAAGCAAAATCAATATCGAATGCAGGAAACAACCCGCGCTATCGAAACCGAGGTAAAAAACCTTGTTGCCGGGTTAAACAGCAGCTTAAAACGGCTGCAATTACTTGAAAAAAACGTTGAGGTAGCTGAAAAAAGCTTCGAAATAACCCGTATGCGCTATTCTGATGGTGATATTGACAGTCAGGATTTGGCTCTGGAGCGTGAGCGTCTGAACAATGCATATATTTCACACCTTTCATCATATATTCAGTATGAATTGAACCTGGCCGACCTGATGCGCAAAACATTTTACGACTTTAAAAAAGATGAGCCGGTACTGTAAAATTAAAGTGTTAGGAGTGATAGAATAATGGGGCAGTGGCATTATTAGAATAATTGTAAAGCATGGCAATGGCAGAAGCACTTGCTATATCATTGCATACACCATTATAATTCTCAATATTCAGTTTAGAAATTATACTATGAGTAAAAAAAAGTTCATTGGAACTATTTGCTTTTTTTTTATTATATTTTTACTTAACTCTATTAGAAATAGTTTTTCGTTAAGAAATTTGGTTGAATCGCTTATTGCAACAATTATATTTTTTCTTTTAGTTCTTTTCTTTTTTCAAAAAAAAGCAATAAAGAATAACGTTAATTAAAAAATCGTTGATTGATTTTAATCAAATTAATAAGACTAGTTATAACATTATAATTTAAAGGAAAGATTAACAGAAACCGTTATAATTGGGGGACTCTACTCTGACCAACCCCTCGTTTAGCTTGCGTAATTGCCTGTCCCGATAAAACATCGGGAAGGGGTTTTCCGATAGTCGTTTGTAACGACACATGGTTATTTGATGACACAATCAAATAACTAACATATCACTTCAACTTCAATAACACCACCCAAAGATGCATAATTACGTGCAGAACTGAAAAGATAATCTTTGGCTTTTTCCACTATCATAGCCCTTACCGGATTTTCCGAATGTGTTATGTATCCAGCAAATGGGAATAGTTCACGTTTCTCGTGATGTTGCCGCCTTCTGCGGCACAGGCAGTCACAGACGACTGACAGTTAACCCCTCGTTTCCGTTGCACTCAAACGAGGGGGAGGTGGGGGGGCAGTTGATTTGGCTATGGCGATCTAACTT
>JAQIDF010000516.1 GCA_027858145.1 Prolixibacteraceae bacterium
CAACAAACGCCTGGAAAAACACAATAATCACAGCTATGGTAATCACCGGTTTACTGCTAAAGCTAATGACTGGGTTGTTTTCCTCATCATTGAAGCCAGAGATTACCCACATGCGATCATCAGGATAGAACGCAAAATTAAAGCGATGAAAAACAGAAAATATATCCAGAACTTAAAGATCTCACGAAAGCTGAATGGAACGAAATTGACAAAGCCACATTCAATGATTTATTCAGGAATTCGGCTGTGAAAAGGACCGGATTTGACGGGTTGAAAAGAAATCTGAAATTTTTAAGCACAGAATAAAACCAAGAGACTGGCCTTTTTTAAGACAACTTCTTGGTTTTATATTTCAAATGATGACAATTTCATTGAACACTTTGCACCATTCTAATTTTATTCCTCTGCTGTACGAATGATCAGATATATATATAAGTTCGGATTAGTATAATCGGTACTTACATAATTTGATTCTGATTGTGAAGTTAAAACTCCACTTTGGCTGTAGTTGTAAGTTTTTATATTTGCATCTATTTTACTTACCACCTGTTGAGTCTCGTCAGTATTGCTGGTTTTAAAAAATTTAACGTTTTCCCCAAACGCATTGGAACCGCCGGGAGCATTTTCGGGTTGTAGGTAGCTCATAAAATCTTTCAACCAATAGGTTTTTGTTTTGTCTTTAATTTCCTCGATATAACCTTTAAACACTAATCTTTCTTCGAAATCTGCTGAACCTGCAACTGGAACAAAATCTATAAACGTATTTAGTTTATAAAACTTCTTTTCATGCTCCGTAATTTTAATCGTTCCGGCAATAATATCATTTTCAATGGTTTGAATATAAATTGTACTATCTTTCATGGTCGGGCTTCCTTTAATTATTCCCTGATCAATAATCAAAGTATATTGTGTTTGAATTTGATAGGTCTGGTTATTTAACATTTTCTTCGTCGTATTTTTATTAATTATTTCCGTGTTGAACCCAGTTGTTGTTTGAATCCAAGCAGCATCTAGCGATCCAAATACTATATAGTCTGACGTGTTGTTAAAATTATGCTTTATGGGTGTATCTCCATTATAAATACTTAGTATACCGACATTTTCAATATTAAGGACAGGCGATGCAGTGAGTTCAAAAGAAGCATTAAAATCAGTTGAAAAATTTTTATTGATAAAAAGTAAAAAACCATAGTTGCTGAATTTGGTCGATATATTTTCTTTATTTCTGGCGTCAAGCAGAAAATTATATTCGGTTGAATCGGAAATGTTTACATAGGTCATTTCCTTCTTTTTGTAATCATACGCAGTATAATAAACCAAATGGTTATCATCGAAATTGTGCTTGCGTTTGTAATTTACAAGAACCAAACTGTCGGGACATAAATTTTCGAGAAGAATGACTTTTGCCGCCATATAGGGTATATTTATTCCCATTTCATCTTTTTGAGGTATCTCGTCCCCTTCTTTAAAATTATAGGTAACAGGAAAAGTAAAGACTCCTTTGTTTTTTGGATCTTGCAAGTAGGAATACGGATTTCCATTCTTATTGAGTAGCGTATAATTTACGGTATCTCCTGATAAAATATACTTCACAAAATCTTCATATTCATTGCCAATAGTCGAATTCAGATATTTTTTAATGTAGCCATCCAAATAATTTACCCAGGTTCCAAAATAGGTTGTTTCTTTCAGCAGAACATCAGCTTTCAATTTTTCACCAGTTCGGTAACTGCGCATATAATGTAAAAATGTACTGGCTAAATTTGGATCGTTTGAATCAGTGAAAGCTTTTGAAAAAAGCGGAATATTATTGTCGTCATACCATGAATTGGATAAGATATCAAAGATGGACTTTACTTGTTTTGAAGGAATACGACCCACCTTTAATAAATATTCAGACTCCGCCTCCTCCTGAATTTTATCATCCCAAACCATTCGGTCTGACAAAGGAGCATGAGCCTCCTGCCACCAATAATTTTGAAGTGTTACTGTCATATAATAATCTTGAGTATAATGCATATACTCGTGAGCTAGTGTTCTGCGTACATCAAGCGGATCTGTTGTGAATGTTGGATTAACATTAAAATACCCTCTACCAGCTGTATATCCGCAAAAACCAATACTTCCAGCATGCTTTTGTTTCGAATCCACATAAACATTAAACCTTAAACTGGGCGTTTCAAGTCCCAATGATTTAAATTTTTCGATAATCTGATCCATGTATTCGCCCATATCCTGAATTAGATATGGAGTACCGCCATTGTCAGCGTCAGTATTACTAGTATGCCAGGGTTGCCCTTTTTTCATGGTCTGTTCATAATTGGCCCAGGAAATCCAATCTTGATCAAACTTATAAATGATATTTGCATGATCGCTTGTGTAAATATGAGTGAATGATCCATGTGCCAGTTCAAACCATGCCAGTTTTGTGAGATGATTGGTAAAGAATTCTACTGTACTATCTTTTAGTGATATTCCACTGCTTCCGTAAAGTTCCCATTTTTGATTTTTGTCACTATAATATGCTGCTTTGTATTTATTGATATCCATTTTATCAAATATTTCCATATCGACATTCTTAAACTTAATTAGCAATGGATTCTCGAAAACACTTCCGCAGCTAACATTTACATCATAAACACTGCTTGATTCTACCGAGTCTGGTGCTGCCGGAGGATTTTCAAGTTTTGTAATAGTCAATCGAAAATCACTATCATAAAAATTGATAGGTACAACTATTTCAATGCTATCAACACTAATCGTTTTTGTTTCTTCGGTTACATTTATTATTTCATCAAAAAGCACATTTCCAAAAGCATTCACTTTTAGTTTATCACTTACTAAAGGATCGCAATCTGTTTCATTAATACAGCAACGATAAAAAGCTGTGTTTTTAGGTATTAGTTCAAGTTTATTGCTGCTCACACTCTTAACATTTGCTTTTAAATCTTCACGTTCCATGGTTCCTGAAATCCTTTCCCACGATTCGCCATCCGCTGAAGCTTCCCAATAAATTTCCCCTCTTTTTATTTTAATTGGAGGAACCAATGTTACCGTACCATCGCTTATTGTTTTATCGGGAATTGACGCCAATGAGGTTACAAACTCTTTGGTGTATTTTTCGGCAATAATTTCCTCGTCGCTTGCCAGTATAAACGCGATGGTATCTGTGTTTAAAGATTCCATGCACGGACTTGTATAGGAGTGGTCTAACCACTCAAAAGAATAAGAAGGCGCCGTAGAATTAAATACTCTACAATGGTATTTGTTATTCACGGTTTGTTCGTTGATAATAAC
>JAQIDF010000441.1 GCA_027858145.1 Prolixibacteraceae bacterium
AAAAGCTGGTTGTTGCCGGCTTTGGCTTTGTGACCGATAAGTTGAAGCTGGAAAACCGAGTCACTCACAACAGGTTGTTGGCAGGTAAAGGTTGTGAAGCTTTCGCGGTGTACGAAAAAAGACATGGGCAAATCCACCTCGATGGAGTAAGAACCGGTGTCAAGAAGTTTGGCAACCGGCATTCCGGCATTAATCAGTTCGCCTTCGTTGAATTTTACCGATTGAACGTAGCCCGAATACGGTGCGTAGAGCTTTGTGTCGTTTAGCTGGTCTTTGGCGTGTTGAAGCTTTGAGCGCAGCATTTTTTCACCGGCCACGGCCTTTTCGTAATCGTTGGACGAAACACTTTCACGCTTTTTGAGTTCTGTCAGGCGTTCGAATTCCGATTTCATCTGTTCGTATTGTGCTTGTGCAGCATCAACTTGAATCTGGTAATCTCTCGGATCCAATTGGGCTACGAGTTGACCTTTTTTCACATAGTCGCCTTCTTTTACGCTTATCTTTTCAATGGGGCCGGCTACTCTGAAAGACAGGTTGGTCTCGGCTGTTTCCTGAATAATTCCGGAGAAGTTACGGGTTAAAACCGCCGAATCTTTTTGGGGAGTGGCAACTTTTACCTTGCGGGTAATGGCAGCCTGTTCTTTTTGTTTTGGTGCACACGAAGTAATTAAAAGCACCGCCAAAATGGCAAGTATTGCGCTGAATTTTTTGTCCATGATTTTTCGAGTTGAATTTTATAAAACCGGAACAAAGTTCAGTTTTTGAGCTTTTTCATGACTGAAAAAAATACCGAAGTGATAAAAATGGGGGATGAAGTGGGGAGAGTGTATGTGTAAATTAATTTTATAAATTTGAGGAAATGAAAAGATGAAGTTATGAATTTCGACCCCGAAAAACACCATCGCCGAAGCATTCGTTTAAATGGATATGATTATTCACGAGCCGGAATGTATTATATAACCATCTGCGTGCAAAACCGGTTGCATTTATTTGGTGCCGTAAATAATGGAAAAATGTTATTAAATGACGCCGGTCGTATGATTGAAAAATGGTATTATAAATTGGAAAATAAATATCCCGATAAAAAATGCCATGATATGGTTATTATGCCGAACCATTTTCATTGTATTGTTGAAAATATAATGAAAAATGATGAAATGGGGAATGCATGTTATTGTGATGCCCACATGGACGCCCACGTAGGGACGTCTCTACGTGGGCGTCCATTACGTGACATGCAATCCAAATATGGGGCGGATAACCAAAAATATAATGCAACAATTGGGAATGCCATGGATTGGTTCAAAACCATGACAACGAATGAATATATCCGAGGTGTAAAACAATTTGGATGGCAACGGTTTGATAAAAAATTATGGCAAAGGAATTATTATGAACACATTATTCGAAATGACCATTCGTTTGAACGAATTTCGAAATACATTCAAAATAATCCATCTGAATGGGGGAATGATAAATTCAATGGGTAGTTATTCAGAAGCTATCAATTATCGAAAAAAAGCATTGGGGCAATGGCTGTAGTTGTTGACCCAATTAATGAAAAAGCATTTGATTTTTATAGCAAATATGGTTTTGAACAATTACCCGATAGCGAAAGAATGTTTCTCCCAATGAAAGTTATTGGGCAGTTAGTTTGAAAAACACGGTTTACATAGGTATTGTAAAGTTATATCTCAATTGGAATTATTTTATCTTTGAACGGAAAAATTAGAATAACAGAAAAGACAATTTTTAAATCATGAGTAGTACAAAAATATCTATACGTTTCTTTGACGACCGCGAGGTACGTGCTATTTGGGACGAAGAAAATGCCCAATGGCGGTTTTCGGTTTTGGATATTGTTGCTGTGCTTACCGGCCAAAATGATTATATTAAAAACCGTAACTATTGGAAGTATCTTAAGGCCAAGTTAAAAAAAGAAAATAGTGAAGTGGTTAGCGCCACTACCCAGTTGAAACTTTTTGCGCCCGATGGCAAAAAACGATTTGCTGATGTGCTGGATTACAACGGGATAATTGAACTGGGCAAACAGTTCCCGAGTAAAAAAGCAAATCGATTTATCGAATGGTTTACATTTAGCGATGAAAGCATTGATGGGAAAAGCAAAACAAAGGCTTATGCACTATTTGGAAGTTCTTTTATCAACAGTATTGAAGTTGGCACTGTCAAAGGGCTACAACAAATACATGCCTATTTATTTGGTGGTCTGTACGATTTTGCTGGACAAATAAGGCAAAAAAACATATCAAAAGGCGGATTTCAATTTGCAGTTTCACAGTTTTTGGGCGAGACATTAAAACAAATTGAAGAAATGCCCGAAACCACTTTTGACGATATAGTTAAGAAATATATAGAAATGAACATTGCGCACCCATTTATGGAAGGCAATGGCAGAAGCACTCGGATATGGCTTGATTTGATATTGAAAAAACACCTAAAAAAATGCGTAGATTGGAGTAAAATAAGCAAGTCTGATTATATGAACGCAATGATGCTTAGTCCAACTAAAAGTAGTGTTCTAAAATCCCTTCTGGAAAAAGCTCTCACAAACAAAATAAATGACCGTGAAATGTTTTTGAAAGGAATTGATTACTCATATTATTACGAGGAAAACGACTAATAAGAAACGGAAAAAAGTAGGTCGAACACAACTAAAAGATAAAAACGAACATTCCCATTTTGTTTGGAATGTTCGTTTTTATATTTTTTCACTGTATGCTTTCAATAAATTCCCGCATTTTCATCTTTAAATCGCCTTTCTCGGTGATTTTTTTGATAAATGCCGAACCGATAATGCCACCGTTGGCAAACCGGCAGGCACGGTCGAACGAGGCTTTGTCCTTAATGTTAAAGCCTATTTGTGTTGGGTTCTTCAGGTTCAGGCTTTTTACCCGCATGTAATATTCTTGCTGTTTTTCGCTGTCAACGGTTTTATTGGCACCGGTTGTGGAGGCCGACGAAACCATATAGATAAACCCGGTACAGGCGTCATCATAAGCTTTAATGCGCTCGTTGGTGGTTTGTGGTGTTATCAGGAACACGCTGCTCAGGTTATGTTTCTCGTACAGCGCCTGGTAATCTTTTTTAAACTCATCCAACGGTATGTCGGGCAATATTAGCCCCGAAACACCTGCTTCTTCACAATCGGTCATGAATTTTTCCACCCCGTATTTCCATATCGGGTTAATGTAGCCCATCAGTAGAACGGGAATGTTTACTTCATCTTTGATGGCTTTGAGTTGTTCGAGTAGCACTTTAATGCCCATGCCGTTGTTCAGTGCCTGCAGGCTACTGGCCTGTATGGTTGGCCCGTCGGCTACCGGGTCGCTAAACGGCATGCCTACTTCAACAATATCAGCACCCGAAGCCTCAAGTTCCTTAATTATTGTACCCGTATCATTCAACTCGGGATACCCTGCTGTAAAATAAATAGTTAACAGGTTATCTTTTTTATCTTCTAATTTTTTTTGTAATGTATTCATAAGCCCCTCCAACCTCCCCTAAGGGGAGGCTATTTTTTTAAGTTACAATAAAATTAAATAAGCTCCTCCTTACCTCACCAAAGGGGAGGTAATCTCCCCTCCTTTGGAGGGGATGGGGGAGGCCTTTATAGATTTTTAATATATGCATCCATATCTTTATCGCCTCGACCCGAGATGTTTACTACAACTACATCATCAGGTTTAAACTTAAGTTTTTCGAGTGCTGCCAGGGCATGTGCCGATTCAAGTGCCGGGATGATGCCTTCGAGTTTTGTTAAAAGGAAAGCCGCATCGAGGGCTTCTTGGTCAGTAGCATCGATATAACTGGCACGACCTGTTTTGAACAGGTTCGAAT
>JAQIDF010000032.1 GCA_027858145.1 Prolixibacteraceae bacterium
TGGTTTTTGATATAAAAAAAGGACAACCCCAGGGTTGCCCTTTTGCATTACCATATAAATAGTCTTAAAATACTGCCTTCATTATTTCTTTTACATTGTCGGTTAATCCATAAGTGTAAATATGCATACTCGGAACACCATGTTCAACTAAATCTTTTGCCTGGTATATGGACCATTCTTTTCCAACCACTTTGGCATCGTCGTTATTTTTACATTTTGACAGCTCTTTTGCCAAATCATCTGGGATATCGATGCTGAAAATTTGTGGCAATACTGTTAATTGATTTTTTACTGCTATTGGTTTGATGCCGGGAATAATTGGCACATTAATGCCAGCTGCCCTGCATTTATCAACAAAATCGTAGTATTTCTGATTATCGAAAAGCATTTGTGTAACAATATAATCGGCACCGGCATCAACTTTTTGCTTCAGATAAGCCAGGTCGGTTTCGAGGTTAGGTGCTTCAAAATGTTTTTCGGGGTATCCGGCAACACCAATTGAAAAATCAAGTGGTGTTTTGTTTTTCAGATCCGGATCGAGATATTTGCCATGTCGTAAATCAACTATTTGCTCAACAAGTTCATTGGCATTTTTATTACCATTGGGCTCGGGTTTGAAAGTACGTTCGCTTTTTAAACCATCGCCACGTAATGCCAATACATTTTCAATCCCCAAAAAATTAAGGTCAATCAACACGTGCTCGGTTTCGCTTCGTGTGAAGCCACCA
This sequence comes from Prolixibacteraceae bacterium, assembly GCA_027858145.1. Classification (GTDB taxonomy): domain Bacteria; phylum Bacteroidota; class Bacteroidia; order Bacteroidales; family Prolixibacteraceae; genus Roseimarinus. The sequence goes on from JAQIDF010000032.1 coordinate 729, forward strand.
CATAAGATATGCGGAACTACCGGTATGCCGTATTTATGCTGAATTGACGCAGCAATTGCAACTGTTCCCGGTCGCTTTCGTACCACTTTCTTTTCAAGTAACCCATCAGCACGCTGTTTAAATTCATACTCATCGCGGTGCGTAGTCAGGTTGATGTATTTTGGGTCAAATTCAAGTAGTTGGTCAATTGTATTATATAATTTTGAACCATCACTACCTTTTAATGGGGGTAAAAGTTCAAAAGAAAAAATGGTTTTATCCGATTGTTTTATAATTTCACTTACCTTCATGTGTTTCTTAATCAAAGAGTTTCTTAACTTCGTCTTCTGCTTTTTCTATTTCTTTTTTGGCTTTTCGTTCAATTTTGCGGGTTTTTCTGTCAAAATCTGACTCGCCGTAGTTTTGATATAAATAAACTGCACCGATGCCGATGATAATTCCAAAAATTAGTCCCCACCAAAATGCACTGTTCTTATTTTTTGATGCCATTTTTATAGATTTACTTAAAATTTGATACTGCGAAAATACTAATTATTCTTTTTTGAAAAAGTTATTCATAAAAAACTAAGGTGTGAATGTAATTTGATAATCTTGCAAAAAGGATAACAATGCGCTTAATTTCGTTTTTTTTTGTTAAAGTAGGTGGATAAAATTGTATCACTTCACATCATATTGATTTCTTTCATAAATTGTATTTGAATTAAAAATTGAGGATTATGAAGATGATGTTTACAAAAAATCAAACACTTAATGTACAAACTAGTAAATTGCTATTTGCAGTTGCATTATTATTTATGGTTTTACCATTAATGGCGCAACCGTCAGGTGGACCATACGGACCTGTTAGTAAAACATACGAAATACCACAAGATGCCAATAATATTTTTTACGTGGCACCAAACGGTAATGCACAAAATGATGGGCTATCTGTTGAAAATCCCACTACACTTGAGGCTGCCATTGCAAAAGTAGTTACCGATGATGCCATCATTTTGCGTGGTGGTACTTATCGCACCGGTAATCTTGTGTTAAATCAAGGGGTAACTATTCAGCCTTATAAAGATGAACAGCCGGTTATTAAAGGAACTTATGTTGCCAAAGATTGGAAGAAACTACGCACTGACTTATGGATTACAAAGTGGGAAAACTTTTTCCCATCGGCACCGCAGGATTGGTGGGTACGTACACGCCAGGGAATGTGGACACCCCTTTACAAATTTAACGACGATATGGTTTTTGTTGATGGCAAAATACTCGAAGTAACAGGCTGGGAAGGCGATGTTGATGAAGATTCATATTACATCGACTATGAAAACGAATTGGTATACATCGGTGTGGATCCTGAAGATAAAGAAGTAGAGATTACAGCATTTAATGTTTGTATCAATCGTGTTACCAACGAAGTTCATGGTAAGCAATCAGATAAAAAAGGCTACACATTGCGCGGGGTAACATTAACCCAATATGCTTACAGAGCGCTTGAAATTCAGGGTAAAGACCCCAACGGTGTTTCACCCGAATCGGAACACGGTAAAGATGTTGTGGGAACAACCATCGAAAATTGTGAAATTTCGTATTGTTCGCGAGTTGCAGGTTATTTGAGGGGTGATAATTTAACGCTGAAGAATAATAAGGTAAGCCATACCAGTACCGAAGGTATATTTATCCTTGCTTCAAATGATGTACTACTCGAGAAAAATATCTTCACTAAAAACAACATTGAACAAATAACCGGTTATTTCCCCGCTGCGGTTAAGATTTTTAATCAGTGTTACCGTGTAACATGTAACGATAACCTTATAATTGACCAACCATACTCAAACGGAATTTGGTACGATGTAGGTAACGTTGATGGTGTTTTCACCAATAACTGGGTAGAAAATGTTGGATCAAACAAAGGTAAAATTTCAACCGAGCGCATTCATATTGGAAATAATGGTTTTTTCTTCGAAATATCTAAAGGATGTACTGTTGCAGGAAATGTTTTTGTAAACTGTAATAATGGCTTGATGTCGTTAAATAGCTCTGGTGTTAAAGTATATAATAATACTTTTGTAAACAGTACTGCCAGTTTTGCACGTACCGAGCGTAGTGCTGAAGGCGATCACTTTGGTTGGCATCCGGCTACTGGCCCCGGTGTTGAAGAACGTTACGATCATGTGTTTGTGAACAATTTGCTTACTGCCGATGAAAATTTTGAACGTCCGATGCTATATGTATGGCAGCCATCAATTATTTGCGACCGTGCTACCGGTTCATCGCTTAAAGATCTTGATAACAATGTTTATGTGAATGAAAAAGCAAAATACGATGTTCCATTAATGGTTTGGGCACCGGTTGAAAACGAAAAATGCTCGACAACTTATCTTTCGCTCGAAGGTGTTCGCGGACAGGTTGACGGATTTGAAGAAAACAGTACATATCTGAAAAATTATACCGGCTCTATTTATAAAAGCGTTGAATTAGGCAATTATCAACTTTTGCCAAACTTTGATGTAGCGGCAGAGCAAGCAGATATTCCTTCGGAAATAAACAAAATGATTAACCGCAAAAACGAAGAAGGTGTTGGGGCTTATCCTTTAAAACATTAATCTGTTATTACTACATAGTGCTTGCCCGAAAAGCCCAATTTCTGCGTTACGCCCTTTCTGAAAACAGTCACTTACGAAAGTAAACTCCTTGATTTTCAGAAAGGCCAAGCCTTGAAATTGAACTTTTCG
>JAQIDF010000074.1 GCA_027858145.1 Prolixibacteraceae bacterium
TCGAAAAGTTCAATTTCAAGGCTTGGCCTTTCTGAAAATCAAGGAGTTTACTTTCGTAAGTGACTGTTTTCAGAAAGGGCGTAACGCAGAAATTGGGCTTTTCGGGCAAGCACTATGTATAAAATCAACTATTGTACAGGAGTAAAGCGTATTGCCTGACCACCGCCTGCTGCTAATTTGATATTAAGCTGTGTCTCAGTATCTACAACTTTTTCGCTTATGTCTAATGCTGTCGGGTTTGTTTCTAAGTCACAATCTTCACCGTCGGCATAAATTTCGGCTTTATACTTTTTGCCTTCATCAAGGAATGATAAATCAACCGTAAAATCACGGGCTTCTTCATTGGTAACACTGCCCAGGTACCAGTCATCCGATTTTTTATCTTTACGCACAATGGTAATGAACTCCCCTATTTCGGCGTTCAACACTTTGGTGTCGAACCAGTCAACCGGAACGTCGAGCAAAAACTTCAGTGCCGGGTGCCCTTCGTAATTTTCGGGCAGGCCAGCCATCATTTGTGTTGGCGATAATACAACAACATAGGCTGCGAGTTGCTTGGCAAGTGTAGTGTGTACCCGGCGTCCTTCGCGGTATTTTATCATGATATCGAAAATGCCCGGAGTAAAATCCATCGGACCGGCAAGTAAACGTGTAAACGGTATAGTTGCCAAATGACTTGGCGGGTTACCATCACTCCAGGCATCGTATTCCATACCACGTCCGCCTTCGCGGGTCATCATATTTGGGTAAGTACGGCGTTCGCCGGTATCTTTAATTGGCTCGTGAAAATTTACAGCCAGTTTATTTTCAGCAGCTTTTTTCAATATAGTGCGGTAGTAATTTACCCCAAACTGTCCGTGATGCCATTCTTTCATATTCAGTTTTGAGCCTACCTGTCCGATTTTTATATCGTGTATCCCCAAGTCGCGGTACAAAGCAAAACCATCGTCAACCTGATCGAGGTAGCTAATTAGGTTTGAGCCGGTTTCGTGGTAACCAATGAGGTTTACCCCGCGTTCTTTTCCGTACTCAACAACTTCTTCCAGATCAAAGGCATCAACACTTTCGGTAAAACTAAACTTGTGCATACGGTTCATGTACCACTGTGGCGTCCAGCCTTTATTCCAGCCTTCAATAAGCAACAGTGGAACACCCTGCTCTGAAGCAAAATCGATGTACATTTTAGCATTTTCGGTGGTAGCACCTAAATCAGGGCTTTCCCAAAACGTGTATTTACCAATATGCATACCCCACCAAATACCCATGTATTTTGATGGTTTAATATATGAAAGATCTTCAAGTTTATTCGGTTCATTCAGGTTTAACACCATATAATTAGTAATCAAATCGCCCGGATTCTCGGCAATCTGAATGGTACGCCACGGCGTTTTCAGCGGGGCACCGGTTTTCACTTTAGTTCCATCGCTCCAGGGTACCAAACCGGTAACCAATTTATTGTCAGGCTTTGAAATCACGGCATAACTGGCATAATCAATCAAATTGGCTTCGTGCAACGAAACATAAAGGCCATCTGTTGTTTCCATGGTCAACGGCGTATGCACGGTATCCATCTCGCTAATAGTCGATTCTGTAAACAGATACTCGTAACGATCAGACTGATATGCTTTAATCCACCAGGCTATATGGTCGCCTGCCATCGTAAACTCGGTCACTTCATCCATAATTACAAATTTTTCCAGGGACTCTTGCTCAGGTATTTCGTACCTGAAAGCAACACCATTATCAAAAGCCCTGAAGAAAACCGACATTTTGCGCTGGTCGCCATCTACTTCCTGTAAATCAATTTGCAGTTCGTTATAGTGATTACGTATAAACTGTTTCTCACCCCACACCTGCTCCCAGGTGTTATCGTACTTGCTTGTTTTTGTTTGGGTAATTTTAAAATTACCGGTTAACGGTGCTTTATCTTTCAAAACAAAGCCCATTGAAGAGTTCAGCACCACATCTTTACCCTTGTATTTTACGCTATACACGGGCTTGCTTTCATTCAAAGCAAAAGCTACTTTCACATTCTCATCGGGAGATGTAATTGTTATGTCCTTACTGGAACAAGATGCCATGATGAAGGCAACGAACAGTGCAAATAAGATTTTTTTAATCATATCCGTATTTTTGTTGTTATTTATGAATGCAAAAAAAGCATATACATTAAACAACAAGTTACTTAAATGTTTCATAAATGGGTGTGAAATGGAATTAGTTGACAAAACACATCGTAATGAAAAACAATTTGGCAAAAAAGCAAACACAATCATACCCCCCACTTAAAAGTGGGGGCAATTCATATGAAGACTCCGATGATGCCCTTTTGCTTTTACCAGAACTTTTTTCTTTTTATCGGAGTTCTTAAATTGAATAACAGGCATAGAAACATATACGCAGGATATGAATTGCCCTGGCTTTTAAGCCGGGGTTTTATGCACCCCCCCCCCTATTCTGATAAAAGTGCCATGGTCAGCCCTTTTATTTCGGCCAGGTTTTTCATGCGACCGTACAAACTGTAACCGGGATAATTTTCTTTACCCACTTCATCGAGTATCTGATGACCATGGTCAGGACGTATGGGCATTACGCATTCCTGTCCGGTTTCTTTCTCACGCCTCTTCCCTTCTTTTATAACTTCTTTCGCCACACCAATAACATCAACATCGCCTTCAAAAAATGTTTTCTCCTCAAAATTCAGTCCGCTGTCGCGGGCAACATTCCGAAGGTGCACAAAATGAATATGCGGGGCTATGTCGCGGGCTATTTCCGTTAAATTATTAAAATGCCCTACTCCCAGCGAACCGGTGCATAAAGTCACCCCATTTGAGGGCGAATCAATCATGTCAACAATATCTTTTAAATCGCCGATTGTGCTCACGATACGCGGCAGCCCCATCAGGTTCCATGGCGGGTCGTCGGGGTGAACGGCCATTTTAACATCAAGCTCTTCAGCAACCGGAACAATCTCATTCAAGAAGTAACTCAAATGGCCTTTCAGCTTCTTACGATCAACTCCGGCATACGAGGCCAACATTTCTTTAAACTCATCGAGCGTGTACGACTCCAGCGAACCTGGCAATCCGTACAAGATTGTGCTTTTCAGTTCTTTCAGCTTTTTATCATCCAGGCTATTCATATAAGCTTTTGCCTTTTCGATAACCTCAGCCGGATAATCCTCTTCTGCACCATCGCGCTTCAAAATATACATATCAAAAGCCGCGAAAATATAATACTGAAACCCCGACGTGTAATTTCCGTCTTCAAATTCCAGCTTCAGGTTGGTGCGCGACCAATCGAGAATGGGCATAAAGTTATAGCAAACGGTTTTAATGCCGCATTCGGCTATATTGCGGAGCGATATTTTATAGTTTTCGATATGCTCCTTATACTTTCCGCTGTTCTTTTTTATGTCTTCACTAACAGGCAAACTCTCAACCACATTCCAGGTGAGGCCTGCCTTTTCGATCATATTTTTCCGTTCTAATATTTCCTCTTTGGTCCAAACATTGCCAACCGGAATGTGGTGCAGGGCCGTAACCACGCCTGTGGCACCAGCCTGTCGCACTTCACTCAGCGTAATGCGTTCGTTCGGGCCAAACCATCTCCATGAATATGTAAATCTCATCGTTTCTGTTTTTTATACACCACTAAATGAACTAAACCCACCATCAACCGGAAGGACAACACCGGTTACAAACGAAGCAGAATCGCTGGCCAGGTAAAGCACGGCACCAATCAACTCACTCGCCTCGCCAAAACGCCCCATAGGTGTATTGGCAATTACTTTATGACTACGCTCGGTTAACGAACCATCATCGTTTAACAACACTGCACGATTTTGGTGCGTAACAAAAAAGCCCGGGGCGATGGCATTAACGCGCACCGAACCTTCAAATTTCATCGACATCTCCATGGCCATCCATGAGGTAAAGTTTGAAACCGCAGCTTTAGCAGCAGAATATCCCAACACCATGGTTATCGACTGCATGGCAGCCATCGACGAGATATTAATTATATTTCCTGATTTTTGGTTGGCCATCACTTCTCCAAAAACGATAGACGGGAGTACCGTACCTTTAAAATTCAGGTCGGTAACTTTATCCAAATCACCAATATCCAAATCGAAAACCGTTTTGTCGGGAGTAATATTCGCACCTGGCATATTGCCACCGGCTGCATTTAAAAGCAAATCAATTTTCCCGAATTTATCGAGAATCAACTGACGTGTTTCTTTTAATGCATCCATATCGAGCACATTAGTTTTCAGCCCGATTGCTGTTCCTCCCTGTTTTTCAATTTCCTTTGCTGCATTTTGGGCAGCTTCCTCGTTAATATCAAGAAAAACAATTTTCACTCCGGCTTTAGCCAATCCGCCTCCTATTTCAGAAGCCAGCACGCCTCCACCTCCGGTTAAAACTGCTACTTTTCCATCTAAATTAAATAACTTCTCCAAATAACTCATATCCAAAATCCTTATTTACAAGCCCGTTTATATTCCGGGCACAAATTTCAATTGTATATTTTTATAATATTCTAAATCTTTCTCAGGCTTCTCAAATTGTTTTGGCAGCGGCATTTCTGAAAACTGCTGAAAATAAAGCACGCTTGAATTGCGCCACCACACAGCATCTTCGTGTTGCATTTCGAGCAACTGGCTTACATGCTTAAACCGCTCATCATCAACATACGGTTCAACTTGTTTCCATTTCTCCTGCATCCATATTACCGAATCGGCACCTGAATAATATTTGTTAACCATTTCATCCCATAGCGTACGGCCTGAGTTCATTTCAAAATCCCAAGGAACATGATGGAACCACAGCAAGAATTTCTCGGGGCACTCTTCCAACGAGTTGTATCTGCTGCGTAAAGGTTCAGGATACTGGTTAACAGCTTTGCTTCCGCTTAGGGAGCGATTAAAGCCCACTCCTTCTTGTGATGCATTGTGGTAATAAACCGATGTCCAGTCGGGACGTCGTCCGCCGGACACCCATGGACCAGGGCCATAGTGATGACTTTCGGCCATAAGGTGATGTAAGCCCAGCGGAGTACGATAGTTAACACCCATTTCGCGTGATTCCATCATCATTTCAACAATAGGGTTCACTACGGCTGTATTTGTCGAAAAGGTCATATCGACCCATTCCTCAGCAATTTCTTCCGAAGTGTAATCATAATCCCATGCCAAACGCCCGAATGCATACCAATTGGCCTGTCCGAACAAATGCCCGGTCCAGTTCCGGTCGGTACCTATATTCGACACACCTGCAATGGCTGTTATTTCATAACCGTGCAACGAGCCATCGAGTACTTTCGACACGTATGAACCTTCACCCTTCACATGCGTGTCGGTATTCAGAACTTCCTTATACAAGGGTGCCAAATAAGTAAGGTGAGTAGCATGACCGAAGTATTCCTGTGTAATTTGGAATTCCATCATCAGCGGTGTATTGGGCATGGCACCAAACAACGGGTGATACGGTTCGCGGGGCTGAAAATCGATTGGACCGTTTTTCGCCTGTATCAGCACATTGTCTTTAAACTCCCCATCAAGGGGCACAAACTCATTATAAGCCTGCAAGGCCCTGTCAACAGGAACTTCATGACTATAAACAAAAGCCCGCCACATTACAATTCCACCATGAGGTTCGAGTGCTTCGGCAAGCATATTGGCACCCTCGGCGTGCGTACGGTTATAATTGTGTGGGCCGGGTTGGCCCTCGCTATCGGCTTTTACCAGGAAACCACCAAAATCAGGTATTTCTTTATAAATATTGTTGGTTATTTCTTTCCAGAAAGCCCTCACATTTTCATCTAAGGGATCGGCCGTTTCCAAACCGCCAATTTCAATCGGCGCACTGAAACGGGCTGTTAAATACACTTTAATTCCATAAGGGCGGAACACATCGGCAAGGGCAGCCGCCTTTTCAATATATTCATCAGTTAAAACCAACGCATTGGCATTAACATTTGTAAGAACAGTTCCATTTATACCAATTGAAGCATTGGCACGTGCATAATCGTAATAACGCTGATAAATATAGCGGGGCAGTTTATGCCAGTCCCAAATTGAGAACCCGGCATAACCACGTTCAACAGTGCGGTCGAGGTTATCCCAGTGGTTCAGTACCCGATTTTCGGTCCGTGGTGTTTCTGCCACATTAATATCACTAATATTGGCACGTGTTTGCATTAGCCGCAAAAAATGAAATGTGCCATAAAGGGCACCAACTTCACCCTGAGAAGCAATTATTACAAACGCATCTTTTCCCGCCTGAATTGTTTTTATAACGTAACCTTCATCTCCTAATTTCTCAACATCACCGGTTAAGTTGTATTCTTTAATCAAGGAAGAATTTTCGGGCGTTGCCACAACAAGACCCTGTTTGTTCCATTGACGCTCATAGTCCACATCAACATCAAGCATTCCGGCAAGCCCTTTGCTCAATTCTTCGCGAATAATATTCACAGTTTCAGACTCACCCGGCACGAATAAAGCGTTGCACACCAAGCGGTATTCATTTAGCAATTCGGCATCGTTCACCTGAGTGTAACGTAACCAAAGATCGTAACCATCCTCAGCTTTAACACTGAAAAAAACCGGGATAAAAAGAAGTAATAATACAATTCGTTTCATACGTTTAAAATTTAGATATCTGACTTAACATTAGTTTCTAATTTTTGCGACGATTCCCTTATAATAAGCTGAGCATTCAACACAACTTTTTCGGTATAATTAAAAGACTCATCGCCATTCAGGTTCTCGATCAAACTTTTTGCAGCCATTATGCCGGTTTCTCTGCCGGGGTAATGAACGGATGTTAGTTTGGGCGATACGATTTTAGAAATCGGGTCGTCATTAAAACCAATAATAGCGATATCGCCGGGAACACGTATCCCCCGCTCCTTCAAACGTAACAAACAACCAACAGCAGCCTGGTCATTAGCCACAAAAACGCCATCGGGTAACGGTTCCATCTTCATTATTTCGTCAGCAACACCCTGACCGTCTTCCATTGTTAGTGATTTAACATACAATAAACGTCCGGCACATCCTGTATTTGCCTCTACAGCAGCCTCAAAACCACTAATTCGCTCCCGATAAACATTCGCGTTAGAATTCAATGTTACATGAAGAAGATTTCGGCACGATTGGCCTATTAAATGCGAAGTTGCATCGTAAGCAACTTTACTGTTTTCAATAACAAAACAAGTAGATTCAGATTTATCCGGAATCCTGTCGAAATAAACTACAGGTACGTTTTTATCTGCAAAGCGTGAAAAGCATGCCACATTATTTTTTTCAATAGTCAACGAAACAATCAATCCATCAACCCGATTATTAAACATCGTATTGGCATTTCGTTCTTGCTTTTTTGATGATTCATGCGACTGGCTGATAATTACATTGTAACCGTTTTCGCTGGCCACTTCTTCCATCCCGGCCAAACATTTCGACATAAAACTACTGTCGAGTCTGGGAACAATAATGCCTATAGTATTGGTTCGTTGGGTTCGCAAATTACTGGCAAACGAATTACTGCGATAATGAATTTTTTTTGCACATCGCTCAACCCGTTTACGGGTTTCAATATTTATATGCTTATTGCCTTTTAATGCACGGCTTACGGTAGATGCCGACAAATTTAGTTCATTAGCAATATCGTATATAGTTGCCTCTTTTCCCACAATTGGTCATTTTGTCGTTTACTTAAATGCAAATATAAAGATTAAAGCATGATTACTGCAACCGATTGCATAAAAATTGTATTTTTGTTTCATAGCTTAATTATAAATTTGAGAACGTATGGAATCGCTTCGCTATCACATGCTATCGGGGTTAATCATTGCCTTTGGCGAACTTTTGATTAAAAAAGTTCATGTTCGTTTCATAAAAAAATATCATTATCTTTAATTTTGGTATTTTAGTAGCGCGTTTTTAAAGGGAGGAAAACATAAAATGAAGTATACGTTATTTTTTTTATTCGTTGCATTGCTATTAGCGGCTCAACCTGGCAGCTCAAAGCAATATGAAAGTTTTTCAAATTTACAATTCAATACATTTTCAACCCAACAAGGGTTATCACAATCATCGGTTTTGTCAATCACCCAGGATCCGAGCGGTTTTATATGGATGGGCACCAAAGACGGGCTTAACCGGTTTGACGGATATAAGTTCAGAACATACAAAACAGAACAAAACGATTCGAACAGCCTAAGCAACAACGAAGTTAATTTCCTAAACAGCGACTCGCTTGGCAACATATTTATAGGTACCAGGGGCGGAGGGCTAAACTATTTTATATCAGACGAAAATCGGTTTAAGAAATACGAGAACCTCAAAATCGTAGACGGAACCGTAAATTCAGTTTCGCAATGCAACGATGGTTCAATTTTGGTTGGTACCAGCGATGGTTTATTTAAAGGAATCCCTGACTCAGTAGAACAATTTGCATATCATTTCACAAACCTCTCAAAAAATTCAGTTTACCTTGGCTCAAACAACAAATTGCTTCCCTACGACCGCTTATCGGTATCGGTTGTAACCACCAAGAAAATTATAAACAAGAAAGTTATCGTTGGAACTTTTAAAGGGCTGTTTGTTTTTGACGGGGCCGATTTATCGTTCACTCAAGTTGATATTGGTGAATTAAACGATGCAAAAATAACATCGATGGTTTGGGATCATGACAGTTTGTTATGGGTTGGAACCTCTGAGGGATTGGCTCAGGTGAAATTTGAAAGAAACATTATTGAAACAGTAAGTGTACTAAATAACAGCCCAAAATGGAAAGCCACTAATGCTACATGGGTAGAAAAGATCATACGCGATTCGAGCGGAGATATATGGATAGCAACACGTGGCGCCGGCTTAATTATGTGGGATTCAAACGACAACATCCACAATTACTACAATAACCCTGCACTGTCGAGCAACATTGGTGATAATATTATCAACTCCCTATTAATCGACAACTCGGGAATTCTTTGGATTGGAACCGAAAGCCGCGGCGTTGTTACACTCGACCTTTTCAGAAAAAAATTCAATCATCTTGAAAACTACACAGAAACAGGACGCAATCTTACAAACAACCTCGTTACAGCCATTACAAGTAATGAAAATGAAATATGGGTTGGTTCGGCATATAACGGCCTCGACTATTTGAATTTTCGCCCCGACAACACGATCGAGACAATTCATATTGACGAAATACCATACAACTCCAACAACACATCAAACGAAATAATCTCGTTGATGCTTGATAATAAAGAAACACTGTGGATTGGAACCGCTTCAAATTATCTTGTTTCGTACGATAAGGATCAAAATTTCAAGTCGTACCCTACGGGAAGTTTTGCCTTTGCCCTGCATGAGGACCGACAGGACGATGTTTGGATTGGAACATGGGGAAAAGGACTAGGTTATATGCCCAACCCCAACAGTGAAATTAAGTTCTTCGCAAACCAACCCCATGATTCCAGGTCGCTGAGTGGCGATGTTATCCTGTCGATTTTTGACGACAACCATGGGAATTTATGGGTAGGTACTAAAGGACGGGGCTTAAATGTAGTTGCACTCGATATAATAAAGGAGGGATACAACAATTTTATCCGCTACGAAAATGACAAGCTCCTGCATAACGATGTTTACTGCGTACTACAGGACAGCGAAGGTATTGTGTGGATTGGCACAGGTGGCGGCCTTAATAAAATTGATATTTATAACGATAACGAAACATCACAACAATTCCTTAAAGGCAGGGCTGAATTCGAAGCATATACCGAAAAAGACGGCCTTCCTGCAAATTTGATCTACGGCTTACTTGAAGACGCTAACGGAAACATTTGGATAAGCACAACCAAGGGACTATCGAGGTTTAACAAAGAAAAAGAAGAATTTGTAAACTACGATGCAAACGATGGGTTACAAAGTAATGAATTTCACTCTAATGCATTTTTCTCGACTAATGGCGAAAAAATGTTTTTTGGTGGCGTAAACGGACTTACATTTTTCAACCCTAACCAAATTTATAGCAATAACAAGCCTTTCGATGTTGTAATATCCGGATTAAAGGTTTTAAACAAACAAGTACTTCCAAATAAAAAGATAAAAGGCAAGGTCATTCTTGATAAAACAATTTCAAACACAAAGGAGATTACCTTAAACCATAAGCACAAAGACTTTTCAATTGAGTTTTCAGCATTGCACCTTAATAATCTTGAAGGAGTACAATATGCCTACCGCCTGATAGGCTTTGATGATGAATGGAGATACCTGAGCGATAACGAACACAGTGTCACGTATACAAACCTTTGGGAGGGCGATTATAAGTTTCAGGTTAAAGCCACAAACGACGATGGTATATGGAACGAACAGCCAACAGGACTTATCATAAATGTAAAACCTCCGCTTTGGAGAAGCATCTTGTTTTATCCGGTATATTTACTTATTATCATTTTAGGATTGCTCCTTTTTCGCAAATATTCATTAATTAAGGTTACCGAGAAAAACAAACTTCACATTGAACATATTGAACGATCTAACCTGATTGAAAACACTGAAGCAAAAATGCGCTTTTTCACCAATATATCCCATGAAATAAGAACACCACTGACCTTGATCAGCAATCCCCTGGAGGATGTAATCAACCATGGCGAGATTGACGAAAATTCGAAAAGCAACTTAAAATTAGTAGCCAAAAACGTAAACCGCTTAATTCATTTAACCAATCAGTTTTTACAACTACGAAAAATTGACAAGGGAGGCGTAGAACCCCATTACGCTGAAGTTGAAATCAATAATTTTCTAAAAGAAATTATTAGTTTCTTCCTTCAGAAAAGCTTCAATAAAGAGATCCATCTTAATTTCAGGTCGAACATAAACGAAGCCCAAAAAGTATGGATAGACACCGAAATGATAACCACGGCAGTGTACAATGTTATTTCAAATGCCTTTAAATTTACCCCCGAAGATGGTGAAATATCGGTTTCATTATATAAAAAATCTGAAGAGCCGACAAAAATCAAAAAACTCAGAAAAAAAGTTCAAACCAAAAACTGGATCTGTATTGACATAAGCGATAACGGATCGGGGATTTCACCAGAAGAGGTCAACAACATATTCCACCGCTTCTACCAAAGCAAACAAAAAAACAACAGCGAAATGGCCGGTTCGGGAATAGGGCTCTCTATTGTTAAAGAATACATTGACCTTAACCAGGGGAAAGTTGAAGTTAAAAGCAAGCAGGGCGTAGGTACAATGTTTACTATTTACCTACCAACAGGCGATGAACATATTAAGAACAATAAAATATCGCTCCAGCCGGTTAAGCCGGTTGATAAACTACAGTCGCTCGACAATAATACATCGACCGAAGAAACAGGTACACCTACAATAAACACAAAAGAAGAGAAACCGACACTTCTTATTGTTGAAGATGATAAAGACCTTTGTTCTTATCTTGAAAATGCCCTGAACGACAAATTCAATATCGAAACAGCCAACGATGGCTCCGATGGAATAAAAAAAGCATCAAAACTTATACCCAACCTCATTATTTCAGACGTAATGATGCCAAACACCGATGGCCTTGAACTAACCAACCAGCTGAAAAATGAAGAGAAAACACGGCATATCCCGATTATTCTCTTAACTGCCAAAGCTGCAGATGAAAGCAAAATGGAAGGATACCGGAGTGGTGCTGATTTATATGTGAGCAAACCTTTCAAGTTGGAACTGTTAAAAGTACAAATTGACCAGCTAATGGCTTCCCGCAAGGTACTTTCTGAAATATTCAGCAAGCAAATTATGCTAAGCCCACGGAATATCGCTATTTCATCAAACGATGAAAAATTTCTCACACGACTGAATGAGGTTATCGACGATCACCTTTCGGAGCCCGAATTCGATGTGGCCGCTATGGTTATAAAGATGAACCAGAGCCACTCTACGGTATTGAAAAAGGTTAAAAGCCTCACGGGAATGTCGTTGGTTGAATTTGTAAAATCACACCGTCTGAAGCGTGCGGCACAAATACTGGAAAAAGACAGTTTCCAGATTGCCGAAGTAGCTTACATGGTCGGGTTCAGCGATCCAAAATACTTTAGTAAATGCTTCAGCAAAGAGTTTGATAAAACACCTTCGGAATATGTACAAGAAATGAAAAAAATCAGAAACGGGTCAGAGTCATAGCAATCACGCTGTCTGTTTTTCAACAATCAAAGAGTAATCATCTGAACTATCAAAAATTATCGGGGTTGTCACGAATACATCATTCTTGCGCCTGTTATTAATATATTTATATCAATCAATTTTTATGCCATATTTATGCAGCAACCCAATCACATCGGGCAACGAGAACTTACATCCTTTTAACCTGTTAATCTCGGGGTCGATTGAATAATTAACCGAACCTCGCAAATCGGCCCGTTCAAGATTTGAGTTCTCAAAAACGGCTCGCGAAAGGTCACAATCCGTGATTTTTGAACCAGTGAGTATTGCTTCAGTGAAATCAACTTCCTGAAGCTCAGAATCAGTAAATACTGACCGGTTTAACTTCATTTCAGAAAAAACAGAATGATTTAAACGGCATCCGTTAAATTCAGCAAAAAAACCAAAAGAATTGCATTGGTTAAATGCCAATCCTATCATTTTGCAATGCAGAAACTTTACATCCTGAAACGCAGCGTTGTTCAATTCTACATTGCTAAAATCACAATCGTTGAAAACACATTCCAAAAAATGAATGTCATTCAAATTAGAATTCGCGAAATTACAATTTAAAAACCTACAATATTCATAACGTCCTTTGGGTAGCGGACTTTCAGTATAATCTAAACCATTATAAACCTCTTCATCAAAATCCATTTATTTCATTTTAGTTTTGTTCGTTGCTTGCCTTATTGACAATTAATTGCTCCACAATTTCATTCAATTCGGCTGCATGCTCCGCTACAAAAGTTTTCCCGGCCTCTTCCAATCTTCTCATGTTACCGGCAGAAGCATCGTCCAAATCACTTTTGGCCATTCCAATCCCCGGTGAAAGCCGGTAATAATTCTTTCTGCCGGGCTGTTTAACTGTATCAAACATTTGCCTTAGCTGGTAGTGTACGGTTTCGGAATTGCCCGACATAAATATATCGATAAGTGGTCTCAACCACCCTGCAACACCCCATCGGCTGGCTTTTTTGTATGGATAGGAAATATTTTCGTTACCCGTTCCTACCGACACAATTAGCATATCATCGGCAACCGGGTAATTGATTTTGTTTTCATCGCCGGTGATATCTTTAAATTTTGAAGTACGCGCTTCAGCGTAAGCACACATCGCCGGATTCCCGGCAAAGACGCCCCCATCAATTAAACACAGGGGGTCGCCATATAATGAATATATTTCGGCCGGCGGAAAATAAGTAGGCGCTGCCGATGTAGCACGTGTAATATCATGTACATAAAAGTCCCTGAAGTTTCCTTGTTTTGTATCTTCCCTGTTAAAAAATATAGTTTCCCGTTTAAAAAAATCGTAGGCGGTTACAATACACGGTTTTAGCAACTCACTCAGCTTTTTATCATCAAAATACTTTTTCAGGATCTTCTCAATGTTTTTGGCCGGGTATTTTGACTCAAAAAGTCCGAATGGGTTAACAACCCGCCTTAAAAACGGTGCTTTAAATATTTCACCCCCATTTTCGAGATACAAATTAACAGCATCTTCAGCCTGAAACTTCGGACGGCCATGCTCATCGGGAAGCAAATACATTGAGGTAAGTATGCCACCAGTACTGGTGCCGGCCACTAAGTCGAAATAATCGCTCAACCGCACATCATCACCCTGTTTTTCACGAAGTTTATTTTCTACATAAGTCAGTATTACACCCGGAAGAATCCCCCGGATACCCCCACCGTCAATCGACAGGATACAAATTTTTTTCTTCATGGTGATACGTTTAAGAGTTGTGTAAATGTAAAATATGAGTTCCATTTATGGTCTGTAACCAAATCATGAATGATATATCATTTTTTGCGCTGTTGCATAAAAAATTCCTTAACTTGTTAAACATTAAACTTCATATTGGGAAAACAATATTAAACATATTTTGGGAATGGATAAAGAAGACAAGGAAATATTTCTCGAAGCGCTTTTAAAGGGCAATCGAGAAAAAGGTTCTGCAATTGCAACAAAATATGTATCATCACACGATGACATAAAAAAATTTTATGAAGACATTGTAAAACCTTCGCTGTATAAAATTGGCGAAATGTGGGAATACAATATCATTACTGTAGCCGCCGAACATCTGGCAACCGCCGTTTCCGAATCGATAATGAACGAGCTTTATGAGCATGTAATTTCACTTGAGCGCACTCCGTATAAAATTGTACTGGGCAGCATTGAAGAAGAACAGCACCAGGTAGGTATTAAAATGATAGCCGATATATTTGAAATGCACGGCTGGGATACTTACTTCCTTGGCTCAAATACCCCAACAAACGATTTTATAAGTTTTATTGAAGAAATAAACCCCGATATCATTGCCTTATCATTGAGTATTTATACGCATATCCCTATATTTGAAAGAATGATAAACCAAATTCGCAGACAATACCCTGAAATCCCAATAATAGCAGGTGGCCAGGCGTTTAATCATGGCGGACAAGAAATTGCAGACAAATACGATAACACTATAGTTATAAGCAACATATACGACACAGAAAAATTCATTAAAAAGTTTGAAGATGAAGACAAATGAAATAAAAGAGCGGATAATAAAAACCGCCAATGAGCTACCTGAGTTCCCGGAAGAAGCATATAAAGAATATGAAGCAAAAATTCCAAAAATGGTATCCGAATTAAATGACATGATGTTAAGCCGATCAGACATTGAAGTACTGACAGGCGACAAAGTCAATATTGAGATGATGAAGGACAACCACAACAATCATGCTCATTTTATTGCTTCGATATTAAAAAATTTCGATGGCGAAGTTCTTGTCGACACCATTTTATGGGTTTTCAGGGCATACCGCAGCCGGCAGTTTCACACAAACTACTGGGCAGCCCAGCTTAATTCATGGAGAACCATCATTCAAAAAACCTTTCAGATAAAACAGCAAAAAATATTTTGCCGCTTTACCATTGGATGCAAGTCAACATACCTGCATTTACTGAATTATCGGATGAACAATTAGTGAATACAAAATCAAAACATTTATCAAATTGACGAATCATTTTTCAAACTGGGAGAAAGAGCTTTTACAGTTCACAAACCAAAGCAAGTCACTTTGTGTTGCAATATTCGACAAGCAAAAAAACTTATTGTTTGCAAACCGTGCCATGAAAATGCTGTTTAAAAATTCTCCGGTCGAAAGTTTTATTAACCCTACAGTAGATACCATAATTGAAAAAACCGGAAATAGTGATTTCAATGGTGTTTTGACAATCGGAAGCGACATTGATTCGAACAGTTCCATTAGTGGTACAGCTTTTCAAAGAGGAAACGAAATTTTAATATGCGGTGAGGTTGATACGACCGGTATTACTCAGCAAAATATTTCTCTGGCAAAACTGAACCGCGAAGTTAACAATCTCCAGCGTCAGCTAATTAAAGAAAAAAAGATGCTTCAGGCCACCAATGCCAAACTCGAAGAATTAAACAAAAGCCAGAACATTTTATTGGGTACAGCTGCACACGATTTGCGCAACCCTATCGCAACAAACTTTTCTCTGGCAGAGCTTATAACCGATAACAAAGATGATTATTCGGCAGAAGAATTAACGGATTTTGTTGAACTAATTAAAGAAAACTCAAGCTATACGCTCAACCTGTTAAATAGCTTACTCGACCTGTCATCTATTCGTACCGGAAAAATTAATTTGAAAATTGAAAATTGTAATTATGCTGAAATTGTGGAAAGTTGCATCAAAAACAACAAAGCCTTTGCCGAAAACAAAGACATCAAAATAAAATTCAAACCTGTATCCGAAACGGAAAGCTGCAACATTGATATCGATCCGATCCGTTTAGAACAGGTATTAAACAACCTGATCAGTAATGCCATAAAATATTCAAATCCAAATACCGAAGTTTCAGTACAATTATCTTGTGCAGGCGACAACATTAAAACCGAAGTCAAAGACCAGGGGATGGGTATTGCACCCGATGAAGCAAAGAAACTGTTCAACCCTTTTCAAACTACATCGAACAAATCGACCGGAGGCGAAAAAAGCACCGGACTTGGGCTGGCCATTACTAAAAAAGTTATCGACCTGCACAACGGGCAAATTAATGTGGAAAGTGAAAAAGGCAAAGGGTCGAATTTTTATTTCACAATACCGAAATATCAAGCCA
>JAQIDF010000220.1 GCA_027858145.1 Prolixibacteraceae bacterium
GTAGTTCTCCAGGTCAGCATCAAGCTGAGTGGTTAAATTTAACGCTGCTTCGTTTACATAACGTACGCTGTCGTATTCAAAATTGACAGATGGTGTAGCGGCCTCAACAACCAGCAAAGCATTCACCCCTTCCGTTTCGCCCGACATTTTACCATTGACACCGAGTGTTGAAAAAAGATAATTGTATTTTTCGCTGTTGTAAATAAAATCGAAATCAGTTACAACAATCTCGCTAAGTTGCAGTTTAAAAGGGGCTTTTCCTACTTCATCTTTCTTTTCTGCAACAGGCTGACTGGCTTTGGCTATCGACCAGTTTACGCTTCCCGATTCTTTTTGAATCAGTTGCAGCAAGGCTTTATCGAGGCGCAATGATTTTATGAGCAAACCTTCGCTCCCAAAAACCGAACGAATATCAATCTGCGCCGAAAGATTTTGAAACGCGAAAAGCGTATCGCCGTCAAAATCATCAACCCCCACCACAGCCACATCGTTGAATGAAGCATTTAAATCGGGAAAAGTCTTTAGCAACGAAAGCCGAAAACTACCGTAGCTGATTTCTGCATTTACATTTTCATGTGCTTTTTTTAAGATTGCGTCATTGATTTTTCCTTTGAATGCGATTGGTATAAACACAATAGCCAATATCAAAACAAAAATTATAATGCCGGTTATTTTTAGGGATTTTTTCATATTCGTTCAAATTGTTTATTTATTAAGGCAACTCATAGCCTGTCCCGTTTTTTCGGGATAACTCGCACAAAATTTAATTCCCGTTTCTCGTGACGAGCTATCCTTCTGTGTAAAATTAATGCTAAAATTTTATGCTCGTTTCGTTATCTGCTTATCAGTTTAAATTGGTTATTTCTAAAAGACTGTACCCTCTGTCAGCCCTTCATAACATAGGTTGTTCCAACACTAGTTATTTTAATTTTAACAAATATTCAAATTTAGTTTATACTTCATTCATAATCTCACAAAATCAAAACTGAATCAAGAAACAGGCGCACACTTATATCGCTATATTTCAACTATTTATATAAATCCAACATATCAAATTGGTTTCATGAATCAAAACTGAATCAAGAAACTTATCATTATGCCCATATCGGTTCGTAACCACCTCTCGGATAATCAGGATCAGCAACCTTTATCACTTTTATTTCCAAAGCTTTTTTTATGACCAATGAGGCCTGAGCTGCATTTCTTTTCTCTATACCGAAGCGCTCGCATAGGGTATTGTTTTTCATCTTATTGCCTTCCAAATACTTAATAATTGCATGCTGATAACAAGCACGTACCCGTTCGGTTACCGACATTTCTGCAAAGGTACGGGGAGCAAACAGAACAACACGCATAGCATCGTTCAATTCCTGAAATTTTGGCGGTGGCAATTGATGTATCTCCACACTTATGATAACCTTATCTAAACCTGTGCCTTGTTCCTCGCAAAAATTCATTCGTCTCATAAGAGATGCCAATGCTTCATTGCGTGAACGGGGTGGTAAATCAATCATTCTTTCGGTTTGCACTAACGATTTACCGGGGTTAGTAATCTCCAACCTATTATTAAACAATTCCACTAAAGGTCCTGCTCCGCTAATAGTAAAATCCTGATGAATCAGGGCGTTGGAAATGGTTTCACGAATAGCTATTTCGGGATACAACAAAAAAGACTTCCGTTGTGTGTTACCAATATGCTCGTTTACAGGCAATAAATTGTTAATGTACGAAACAATACCTTCAAAAGCCCTTGAATATCCCCGTTTATCGTCAATACGCTGTTTTATTGTAGATGCTTTATTGTCTCCATCGTACGAAACAAATCGAATGCCTTTACGCTCCAACGAAATATCAAAATCATTGAGATTTTCGGCAAATAGTATTGCTCCTAAATTAGTGACATTCCAATACTTGCCCACATCCTTCTTTATCAGGTAGTCAGCTTCCAGACGTTCTAAAACACCCACTTTATTATCAGGGAGGTTTTGACCAGTTAATTTAATATACGACGTATAATCCAACAATTTAACCACTTCATCGGCAGTAACAAAGGCTTTTGCCACAGATTTTTCCCAATTATAAGGACGTAAATTTGTAATAAGTTTTTGAAAATGTTCGGGATATTCCGATAAACGTGGCGTTGCACTTCCAATACGCACATAAGCTGTTTTATCAAATTCCACTGGTGTGTTAATGGCTGCAGGAATTTCAAGTAGAACCAAATTGCCATTGGGATGATTTACCGTACGAAAATTAAAAGTCAGCCGTGGTTGCAACATTTGAGTAAGCCACATAATAAACACCTGATTGCCTACGGTTTTAGTTTCGGGATTAAATCTTGCACCTACGATTTTTTTTGTATCATCTTCAATTCCCCAAAGCACATAACCAAAATCCTGTTGCTCAATGCGGGCTGCATTCGACAGAGCTGATACTAATTTACCAATCATTTCTTTGCTGTCGTTATTATGCTTAAACTCCACGCAGGTATGCTCATCGTTTTCAAACAACAGATTGTTGACCAGAGTTATATCGCGTAATTTTTGTATTTTTTGTTCATTCATACTATTAAAACTTTTATTTTCAATGGCATAGTATAGAACTCGCACAAAATTTAATCCATCCTCTTGGTTGTGAATTTTTACATGCTCGTTTCATATTGTCAAGACCTTTGATTCTTGCTGTTTTATATAATATAGCAGACTATTCATCGACCAACACCAACCTTAACATATTCAGCGCGGTTTGTGAAGAACGTATTATATTGCGTTCGCGGTTATGACTAAATGAATATTTCCGGGCAATGGTTTCATTTGGTGATGCAACAGCAATCCAAACGGTACCTACCGGTTTATCGGCTGTACCGCCGGTTGGTCCGGCAATGCCTGATGTGGCAACCGAATAATCTGCATTCAGGTTTTCTCGTACCCTTTCGGCCATTTGTTTAACAACCTGCTCGCTAACAGCTCCGTATTCTTCAATATCTTTCTCTTCTACTTTCAGAACGCCTATCTTCACTTCGTTGGCATAAGCCACAATCGAACCTTTAAACCATTCTGAGCATCCCGGTTCCGAAGTGATCGAGTGGGCAATTTGTCCGCCGGTACAACTTTCAGCCGTAGCAACAGTAGTTTTTTTGCCAACAAGCAACTTTCCTACCACGCCAGCCAATGTATCGTTGTCGTAACCAAAAATAGCTTCTGGAATCATCTTCTTCAGCTTTACAATTTCAGCTTCAATTGATTTCTTCAATTGTGCTTCGTCATTGCCAAAGGCTGAAAAACGTAATCGAATTTGTCCCGGATTTGGCAAGTAAGCAAGATGAATATATTCAGGCAGGGCATTTTCCCATTCTTCAAGCCTTTCAGCCAGAATGGACTCGGGAATACCAATAGTATGAACGGTTTTATGCACAATAACTCCGCCGCCGTTTTTGTCTTTTAGCCCGGGCAAAACTGCCGTTTGCATTATCTCTTTCATTTCGAAAGGTACGCCCGGCATCGAAACAAATATTTTGTCGTTGTGCTCGAACAACATGCCCGGTGCTGTACCTGCCGGGTTATGCAAAACTTCACAACATTCAGGCACCAGTGCCTGATCTTTATTAAGCTGGTTTACACCCAGCCCGCGTTTCTTGAAAAAAGCGGTTACATGGTATAAAGTAGGCTGATGCGTAATTAGTTCTGAATTAAAATATTCAGCCAGTACTTTTTTTGTACGATCGTCTTTCGTGGGGCCAAGCCCACCGGTAATTAATATCACATCAGCTCGCAACTGTGCATCATCGAGGGCATTCACCAAATCCACGGGGGTATCGGATATTGTGGTAATTTGAGTAACTCCTACACCTATTTTATTCAATTCCCCGGCCATCCATGCCGAGTTTGTATCTACAATCTGACCAATTAACATTTCATCGCCAATTGTTATTATTTCTGCTTTCATAATGCCTCAAAAATATAAAATATTCTGCATGAGTACAGAAATGGTTTACCTGATGTTTGTTAAAAAAGGTTATAGGAACTTCCTTCTTCATGGCGCAACAATTTTTGTTGATTAATCAGGTGTGGCAATCACGACTGGGGGTTAGTTATTGGTCATTGGTCATTGGTGAAATTGTGAAATGGTCATTTGTAATTAGTTAATAGTGATTAGCGGGTTGGATATTGGTTGATTAGTTCCAATCAATCCCGGCGGGATTGCATGTCTGTAGAACTTATTAGCAGTTTATCAATTGCCCCGGCTTTTAAGTCGGGGGACAAAGGTTCGCCCCTTTCTTCCCCGGCCAACCGGTGTTATTGATAAATGCGGCATGGTAAACATGGCCGGGACATATTCTTTTGCACCAGAAGGGTAAAAACCTCAAACATATTTGCAAAAAAAAACAGGTTGAAAACCTGTTCTCCTCTTAAAAAAAACAGGGTAAAAACCTGTTGTCCTCTTAAAAAAACGGGGTAGAAACCTGTTGTCCGTTTAGCACTTTTATTTGAAACCACAACCTACAATATTTGACCATGCCTCGGCATTTATGAACCTCAACCTTAGCCTTAGCCTTAACCTAACAATACCGTCTCATTATTTCAAGCGCCTGCTGTTTGTATCCTCCACCAAAAATCAAATAGTGGTTCAATACATGGTATAGTTGATAGACAAGGTTCCGTTCGCGCCATCCGTCATCCAGAGGAAAGGCTTCGTTATAGGCATCGAAAACACGTTGCGAAAAACCACCAAACATGGTCATGATTCCCATTTCAAATTCGCGATCGCAGTACGATGCAGCCGGGTCGATAAAAGCCGGCCCTTTGTCGGTATCCATGTAATTTCCTCCCCACAAATCACCATGAATAAGCGAAGGCTGTGAATTGTAATTAAACATCCATTCTACATTTTGAATGAAATCTTCAAAAAGCAACTGATCTGAATCATCCCAAGAGCGGTATTCTTCTATTAAACTGATAAGATGTCCTACCCTGTTTTCAACATAAAAATCGAACCAGTTTGTTTTAAAAGTATTATCCTGAAGGGTTTCGCCACAATAATTATCGTGGTAAAAACCATATTCATCGTTTGTAACCTTATGCAGCTGTGCCAGGCCATACCCCATCCGTTCATCACGGTTTTTTGAGCTCCCAGGCTGCAAGTAACTGGTTAACAGATATCCTGGTGTATTATCAATTTTCTTGTGCAGCAACGGCTTGGGAAAAAGCACATATTCGTTGTTCGATTTGTGAAATTCTTTCAGGGCTTCAGCTTCACGTTCAAACATATCATCTGGTCCGCTGGCATTCCATTTCAAAAAAAACGAGCCATGGTTAGTGTCGAGTTTTAGTGCATTGTTAATACATCCTCCACCAAGCGTGCTATAATTTTTAATTTCAAGCACTTTTCTATACCTCTCACGAAACTGGCTGATAAGATGTTGAAATAATTCATGTTCCATATTTCTAATTATTTTTTATACGTTCAATTCATCGGAAAATAAAAATAACAAAAGACATTTCCTAATGATTATCAAATGTACAGCCAACTTCTTTATTTCAGATATTTTTGTCTTTAATATTTTTATGTACTTTTGCATCAAATTTATAAATGATATGTCAAAAGGAAAAGTACTATTGTGCATGAGTGGCGGTATCGACAGTTCGGTAGCTGCACTGATGCTCAAAGAACAAGGATACGAAATACACGGGCTAACCTACCGTCCGTACGACTCAATATCGCCGGCCTGCATGGATAAGCAAACCGGATGCTGCACGGTTGATGCTATTTTTGAAGCCAAGGCACTTGCCAACGATTTGAATATTAACCATGAAGTGCTTGATATCCGGAAAGAATTTGACAAAACGGTTATTAACGATTTTGTGCGCGAATACTTAGAAGGTCGAACCCCTAATCCCTGCGTGGTATGTAACCGCACCATTAAATGGGGCGAAGTAATTCGCAAGGCCGACGAACTGGACTGCGAATACATTGCCACAGGCCATTACGCACAAATTGGCGAAAACAATGGTCGTTATTACCTTATTCAAGGATACGACGACAACAAAGACCAAACATACTTCCTGTGGCAATTGTCGCAGGATGACCTGAAACGCACCTTATTTCCGCTGGGGCACCTTAGCAAACCCGATGTTCGAAAAATAGCGGCTGATAAAGGGTACGAGAAGATTTCGAAAAAACGTGAAAGCCAGGAAATATGTTTCATTCCCGATAAC
>JAQIDF010000205.1 GCA_027858145.1 Prolixibacteraceae bacterium
CCGGGCGAAATTGTAGCTACCGATAATGGCGACCCTACCGACATGGTTGAATTTCCTTCGAAAGTACGAAATGCTTTCAATGGGAAGGCACTGGCAATAGTAAGGACCCATAAAGGCGAAACCGGCCGAATTGTTGTTGTGGCAGAATCAGACGGTTTGGAAATGACAACTGTTGAAATTATTGCACAATAAGGAAAAAGGCTAAGGCTAAGGTTTAGATTGAGGTTGAGGTTTGAGCGGGGCAAACCTTAACTTTTTTTTGTTAGTCATTGAGTTATTTGTCATTCGTAATTGACACTGATTCAGGGATGTGTTGTTGAGTCAATAAATAAAACAATTCCAATTGACCCGATTATTTTTTGGAAAACATCAGTTTTATTTTTGATTCGTAAACCTCGTAGTCGTTTTGGCTAAAAAGTACAAAACGAATCGTTTTGAGATGTTTCAAATCTGGCAATAAACTATGAATTGTCGATAATGCAACTGTTGTAGCATCTTCAATTGGATATCCAAATACACCTGTTGAAATTGCCGGAAAAGCTATCGATTCTATATGGTGTTTTTCGGCTAGTTCAATAGCGTTACGGTAGCAGTCCGATAGCCGTTTGTCTTCAGGTTTGTCATTCCCGTAAACCGGCCCGAGGCAGTGAATATCAAAATCGTTGGGCAGATTGTGCCCGCCTGATATAACCGCTTCGCCGGGTTTTATAGGCCCTAAAGGAATACACTCTTTCTCAAGTTCTGGTCCGGCAGCACGGTGTATGGCACCGGCCACGCCACCACCCCTGCGTAGTTGCGCGTTTGCGGCATTTACAATTGCTGTAATGTCAGGTTGCGAGGCGATATCGCCTTTTACACATTCAATTGAAACATTATTGACTTTTATTTGCATAGAAATTCAGATTAGCTGTTTTATTTGATAACAGTAAAGCCAAATAAATTGTTCCTGTATTTTCGAATCTACCGGTAAGCCGATATAAGTTGCAGTTGGTTAGGACGAATAGAAACATTTAAAGGGTGTAGTCCCAGATATTCGCCATCGGCCTCGAAACAAATAGGGGCCGAAATGTCGAGTTTGATATTTTGCACCTGATAAAAATCGAAGTATTTTATTTTTTCAACCCTTCCGCCGAATAGTTTTGGCAAGCTAAGAATGAGTTTGCATTTAGAAATTTTACACGCCAGGGTAACATCGAGCAATCCGTCGTTGGGTATGGCGTGGGGCAGAAGCTTAAAACCACCGCCTTTGTATTGGCACAAGCCAATAGTGAGGTTGTATATTTTTGTTTCAATCTTTTTATCGTCAAGATGAATCAGGCTACTGATGTTGTTATTCGAAAACAACGATTTTATCAATCCTTTCATATAATCTGATTTTTTTGATTTCCCTTTTAATTTATTGGGCAGAATATATTTTACAACGCGGGCATCAAACCCAATTCCGATTGAGTTGATAAAATATCGGGTTTCATCCATTTGTTGCTCGTTTTTGTATACAACCCTTCCAACGTCATGATGAATGACTTTTTCTGTTTTTATAAGCCTGATGGCTTCAGCATAATTTGTTGATATGCTGTGCGTTTTTATCCAGTCGTTTCCCGTTCCTACTGAAATCATGCCGAGTATAATTTCGCTTGGGGCAATATGTTTCTGTCGCATAATACCATTCACGATTTCATGTAATGTTCCATCTCCGCCAATAGCAATTACCCGGCGGTACCCCGATTTAATCATGTTCGATATCAGGCTGATTGCATGTAGGGGGTATTGGGTTTCGATTTTTTTAAAGGGGAGTTCTTGGCGTTCTAGTTCGCGTTTAATGAGTGGCCATTCTTTTTTCGCGAGACTGCCACCCGCGCTGGGATTTAATATTACGAGCCATTTGTTTTCCATAATATTTTTCTGAATAGGGGACTAAAATATATAAATTGAACTTATTATCGACTGTTGTAGGATATGTTTTTGTATTTTAGGGCAAACAAAATGTTATGCGCCCTTTTCATGTTTTTTGTTTCCTGTTGGTTGTCATGATTTTTGTTACAGGCTACCGTTTTCGAGATGTTTTTTCGGAAGAAACAGGTGAAAGTACGGAAGATCATCAGCTTATTGTAAACAGGCAGGGCGAAGATTCTATTATTCAAGTAACTGTTCCGGCTGATGAAAAAGTTTTCGATACTATAAAAACTTCAGAAAACACGGTTGCAGATACAAAGACTGTGACGGTGCAACCTGATTCGATGTTAATAAAACCAGGTACCGATTTACTGGCGGGTAATCTCGATACATTTTTCACGAAGCTGCTTCAATTGAATGAAAAGCAGCTTCGTGTTATCTATTATGGCGATTCGCAAATAGAGGGCGATCATATAACTTACAGCTTTCGAAAAGGGTTGCAGGAAAAATTTGGGGGCGGGGGTATTGGTTTTATACCAGCCAAAATGTATTTTAACACTACTCACGACCTGGCTGTTGTTACCAGCGATTTTGATGCACACTCCATTACGTATTCCAACAAGGTGGACGGGCCGTATGGCTTGTATGGGAAATTTTATGCACTTAATGGTGAAGATGGAAATCTGAGAATTATTAATAGAACAGGAAAAGCTAATTACAGTGTTTTGCGTTTTTTTAGTACCGGAAAATCCAATGTTGAAATTATGGCTGATTCGAAGGTTGTGTGTTCTAAATCTCTTGATAGTTCAGAAATAGACGTTACAAAATGCACGTTTGGTAATACCCCCGGAGAAGTACGAATAAAGTTTAGGGGAAGCCATAATTTCAAATTACATGGTATAGCTCTTGAATCGGAGACCGGCATTTTAGTCGATAATGTTTCTTTCAGGGGAAATTTAACATTAATGGCACATCGTTTCGATAAACAGCTTGTTCAGCAAATGAAAGCGTTTCTTAATCCATCACTCTTTATTCTGCATTTTGGGTTAAATGTTATCCCTGATTTTCGTCCCGATTATTCCGATTATCGTGCAGCCCTTGAGCGGGATATCCGGTTTTTGCAGAAACAGGTGCCCTCAGCTTCATTTTTGGTGATAAGTGCATCCGATATGATGCATAAAGAGGGGGGTGAACTTGTTGTTTATAAGAATATCGATGACATAATCAGGGCACAACAGCAGGCAGCTGTAAATACGGGCATAGCTTTCTGGAATATTCAGGACGCCATGGGAGGACCCGGTGCTATCAAACACTGGGTTGAAAAAGGTTGGGCAAGGACTGATTATGCGCATATAACACTTGAGGGGAGTAATTATGTAGGTGGACTCCTGTTTGAAGATATAATGAATGCATTTCAGCATTATAAGAGTGAGAACCGTGTAAGGCAAATGCACGATTCATTAGGTGCTAACCCCATAACGATGAAGAATTAATGATATCGCTGCAGGAAATATATACCGGTGTTTTTAAATATTCGGCCAGCGAACCGTGGCTTTTTACCCGTTATGCTTTTTGGGTGTTTTTTCTTGTGCTGCTGGCTTTTTACTCGTTCGTTTACAAAAAAGTCAGAAGCCGCAACAGTTATCTTCTTCTCTTTAGTTTGTTTTTCTACTATAAAACAGGGGGTTGGTTCCTTATGCTTCTTGTGTTTTCCTGCTTGTCGAATTACCTGTGGGGATATTTAATTGGTGTTTTCAGGCAGAATCATCTACGGCGGATGGCGCTGACCATAGGCTTAATCGTAAATCTTGGTTTACTTGCGTATTATAAATATGCATTCTTTTTTACCGATATGCTGAACTACTTGTTTGAACAGGATTTTGAAGTTTATAACTGGCTGGTACATTGGTGGAATATGGCTTCAGCTTCAACAATTGACACACACGATATTATACTTCCCATTGGTATTTCTTTTTTCACCTTTCAGGGAATCAGTTATTTGGTTGATGTTTACAGAAGGGATTCGGCTGTGGTTAAAAATAT
>JAQIDF010000274.1 GCA_027858145.1 Prolixibacteraceae bacterium
GATCAGTTTTCAGATTATGCAATATTATACCGCACCAATGCACAATCACGAATTTTTGAAGAGCAACTACGCAAACTCAACCTCCCTTATAAAATCTTCGGGGGCTTATCGTTTTACGAGCGGAAAGAGATTAAGGACATTTTGGCTTATTTTCGTATTACGGTTAACAGCAGCGACAACGAAGCCTTAAAGCGGACAATAAACTACCCGGCACGTGGCATTGGGCAAACCACACAAACAAAAATTGAACAAAAAGCTAACGAAGAAGGCGTAAGCATGTGGGAAGTCATTACTAATCCTGACAGCTACCCCGCTGGCCTCAACAAAGGCACCCTCACTAAGATTGAGAAATTTATAACACTAATTAATAGTTTCAAACAGCAACTAATTGAAAATTCGGCTTATGAAATTGCATTAACCATAGCGCGGCAATCGGGGCTTACCGATGAATTGTATAAAGATAAGACAACCGAAAACCTCAGTAAATTCGAAAACATACAGGAATTGCTTAACGCTATTCAGGATTTCTCAATTAACGCTTTAGAAGAAGGACGTCCGAATAAACTTGAGAGTTACCTGGAAGAAGTTGCACTTATTACCAACCTCGACACCGAAACAGAAGAAGACAAGAATAAAATCACACTAATGACGGTACATTCGGCCAAGGGGCTCGAATTTAAGAATGTATTCATTGTTGGTGTTGAAGAAAACGTTTTTCCTTCTAATTTCTCTGGTGTGCTTACCCCTGAAAACCTGGAAGAAGAACGCCGCTTGTTTTATGTAGCACTTACACGCGCCATGAACAATGCATGGGTTTCTTTTGCGCGTCAGCGCTACCGTTATGGCCAGTTAATGTTTGGTGAACCCAGCCGTTTCATTGGAGAAATCGATGACAACTATGTAGTATTGCCCGACAATCTGAACATGCCGTCTTTCCTCGACGAACCAGATGGAAACGACATGTTTAACCGGCAACGTCGTCAGCAATCAACAACAAAAAATCCGATGACACCGCCCCGCCGTACAGCAACACCAAATTCATCGAAACCACAACTTTCGAACCGGCTTACAAAACTTAAACAAGCACAAGGCAGGCCTGCATTTCAGGCCGATGACCCAACAAAAGTACAAATCGGTGTTACGGTTGAGCATCAGCGATTCGGGCGCGGTAAGGTTATCGACATGGAAGGCGATGGCCCCAACAAAAAAGCAATTGTGCTGTTTAGCAATGCCGGGCGAAAACAATTACTTTTAAAATTCGCACGTCTAAAGGTTGTAAATTAGCAAAAACAACACAATTTTTTTATCTTTATATTTGTTTATTAAATTTGCACAGCTTCGTTGGCAGGATTATTTGAATTCCTAACCTTCAAAAGCTTACATAAAACAAAATTTCTACTTTAATACAATATCGATGGATTACAACTCGAACAGAAAAAAACTGATAATGCCAGAATATGGCAGAAATATCCAAAACATGGTTGACCACGCGGTTTCACTAGAAAACCGTGAAGAACGTCAACGTGCAGCTCAAGCTATCATCGACGTGATGGGGAACCTGTATCCCTATCTGCGCGACATCGATGATTTCAAACATAAACTCTGGGATCACATTGCAATCATGTCAGAATTTAAACTAGACATCGACTTCCCATACGACCCGCCATCACCGGCTATGCTTAACGAAATCCCAAAACCCATTCCATATAAATCTGGCAGATTTAAATACCGGCATTACGGTGCTTTGGTACAGGATATGATTAAAAAAACCATCGAATTTGAAGAAGGCCCTGAAAAGGAATCGCTGATTCAGATGCTTGCCAATCATATGAAAAAATGCTACCTCAACTGGAATAAGGAATATGTTGATGACGAAAAAATCATGGTCGATTTCAACGAGTTGTCAAAAGGTGAAATTGATGTGCCCGAGGACTTTCAGCTTAAAGAGACAAAAGACTTGATTTACCGTAAGAAAAAACAACAAAACACCGGGGGTAAAAGGCAGCCAAGAAAAAGATAGTTCAAACTAAATCAACAAAAGCTTCATATGTCTAGTTTCGTAATTGAAGGGGGTAAGCGCCTTCACGGAGAGCTTCAGCCACAAGGTGCAAAAAATGAAGCGCTACAGGTTATTTGCGCCGTACTTTTAACTTCCAAAGAAGTAACCATAAAGAACATTCCCGAAATAAGGGACGTGCTTCATTTAATTGATATTCTTCGCGTTCTGGGTGTTTCAATAAAGAAAAACGGGGAAAGAAATTATACTTTTTGTGCAAAAAATGTTGATCCCGAAATCCTGAAAACTGAAAAATTCAATAAAATTGCAGCAAGCCTTAGAGGTTCGGTTATGATACTGGGGCCAATGCTTTCTCGTTTCGGGTACGGATTTGTGCCCCAACCCGGTGGTGACAAAATCGGACGTCGCAGGCTCGACACCCATTTTATTGGTTTTGAAAAAATGGGGGCTAAATTTATTTTCGATGCGGAGGAAAACGTGTATGAAATATCAGGTAAAAACCTGAAAGGATGCTACATGTTGCTGGAGGAAGCCTCCGTAACCGGAACAGCAAACCTTTTAATGGCATCGGTAATGGCAGAAGGCACAACAACCCTTTACAATGCTGCCTGCGAACCTTACATCCAGCAACTTTGTAAAATGCTCATTTCAATGGGGGCCGAAATTAGCGGCATCGGTTCAAACCTGTTAACGATAAATGGTGTGAAAAACCTGAAAGGCTGCACCCATACCATAGCCCCTGACATGATTGAGGTTGGCAGCTTTATTGGACTTGCAGCTGTTACAAAATCTGAGATCACCATTAAAAACGTAAACTACGACCAACTCGGAATAATTCCTGATCAGTTTAAACGTCTGGGCATACAAATCGAAAAGATAGGTAACGATATTTTTATTCCGCATCACGAAAACTATCAAATTGAAAATTTTATTGATGGTTCAATTATGACCATTGCCGACGCACCATGGCCGGGACTCACACCTGACTTGCTTAGTGTTTTTTTGGTTGTGGCAACACAAGCAAAAGGAAGTGTACTCATTCACCAAAAAATGTTTGAAAGCCGCTTGTTCTTTGTTGATAAACTAATTGATATGGGGGCACAAATTATTCTTTGCGACCCGCACCGAGCAACAGTAATAGGCCTAAACCACGAACATCAACTTAAAGGCACAACCATGAGTTCGCCCGACATCAGGGCTGGTGTTGCCTTACTTATTGCCGCCCTGTCGGCCAAAGGCACCAGTACGATTTACAACATTGAACAAATCGACCGTGGATACGAAGATATAAGCACACGACTCAATAAAATTGGTGCTAACATAAAACGAGTTGACTAAATAAAACATTATAATTTATCAAATGAGAACAATTAGCATCGTATTACTATTACTCCTGGCATTCAGCGTAAAAGGGAATGACCCTCAGGACGCTAAAGTTGGCATCAACATTAACAACAAAGCCCCAAATATCATAGAGGAAAGCCCCAACGGAACAAACTATGAACTATACGACCTGAAAGGCAAACTGGTGCTTATTGATTTTTGGGCATCGTGGTGTGGCCCATGTCGACATGAAAACCCAAACATTGTTGCCAACTATGAAAAATATAAAAACAAAAAATTTACCAATGGTGACGGATTTACGGTTTTTAGCGTATCACTCGATCAAAACAAAAATCGCTGGACAAATGCCATAGAGCAAGACAGCCTGATATGGCCATACCATGTCAGCGATCTCAAAGGATGGTATGCCGAGCATGCTAAAACATACCACGTAAATAGTATTCCTTCAAGTTTTCTAATCAATGGAGACGGTATTATTATTGCCAAAAACTTACGTGGCCCAATGCTTAACAAAAAACTTGAAATGCTGTTGGAAAAATAATATTTCTTTTGATCAGGAACTGTCATCAAAATCTGTCTGTTTCCGCAAAATGCAACTTAGCATCAATATTTGTCATAAAACATTGCTATAAAAATGCCAATATGACACATAAGAACATTTGGCAAAATATTTGTAATTTCGTGCCGCATATAAAAACAGAAAAACATGGCAGAAAAAGATAAAAACACCAAAGCAAAAGAAAAAGAAGTGAAAGATAAAAATATTGATATCAAAAAAGAGAATCCAGATATCAAATCCAAAGAAGAAAACGAAGAATCCTCAAAAGAGAAAAGTGGCAACTCTAAAAAGTCAAACAAGGCAAAAAAGCAGAAGGACAGCGAAAAAATAAAAGAACTGGAAGAGGCTATCGACCAAAAAAACGACCAGTTCATTCGCTTGCAGGCTGAATTTGACAACTACAGAAGACGTACGCTCAAAGAAAAAATGGAACTTACAAAATCAGCCGGTGAGAGCTTGCTGATTAATATTCTTCCAATTGTTGACGACTTTGAACGTGCATTAGATTCAATAAAAGAATCTGACAAAAACGATCCAGTCAAAATGGGGCTTGACCTGATATATAAAAGATTTGTTGATTTTCTTAACCAAAATAGCATAAAAGAAATTGAAGCCACAGGACAGGAATTCGACACAGATCTGCACGAAGCAATTACTAAAATACCTGCCCCATCTGATGATTTGAAGGGTAAAATCGTTGATGTAGTGCAAAAAGGCTATATGCTTAACGATAAGGTAATTCGCTATGCTAAAGTTGTAATAGGAGAATAAAAAAAACTGAAGGAGGAATAATGAGCAAACGCGATTACTACGAAATACTGGAAATTTCAAAAGATGCATCAGCCGACGAAATAAAAAAAGCTTATCGAAAGAAAGCGCTTCGATATCACCCGGATAAAAACCCTGATGATAAAGAATCTGAAGAAAAATTTAAAGAAGCGGCTGAAGCATATGAAGTTTTGAGCAGCGCTGAAAAGAAACAACGTTACGATCAGTTCGGCCATTCCGGAATGAATGGTGCATCAGGATTCAGCGGACAAAACATGGATATGGACGACATCTTCTCGATGTTCGGAGATATCTTCGGAGGCCATTTTGGAGGAGGCGGCTTTGGCGGCTTCGGTGGTTTTAGTGGCGGAGGACACAGCCGCAGGCAACGTGTTGCTAAAGGCCAAAACCTCAGAGTGAAAGTTAAGCTATCGCTCAAAGAAATTGTAAATGGTGCCGAAAAAAGAATTAAAGTAAAAAAATACACCAAGTGTTCTAGCTGTAATGGTAGCGGAGCTCAGGATAATTCCTTCTCAACCTGTTCAACTTGCAATGGGGCAGGACAGGTCACCAGGGTATCAAACACTTTCCTTGGTCAAATGCAAACAACCTCAGCTTGCCCAACTTGCGGAGGCGAAGGTAAAATCATAACAAATAAATGTACTTCGTGTTACGGTGAGGGTATTGTTAAAGGAGAGGAAGTTATATCTATTAACATTCCGGCAGGAGTTGGTGAAGGCATGCAACTATCGATGAGCGGTAAAGGAAACGCTGCCCGCAGGGGTGGAATAAACGGAGACCTCATCGTTGTAATTGAGGAAGAAGAACACCCCGATCTTATCCGTGATGATAGTGATTTAATTTACAATTTATTCCTGAGCCTACCAGAATTGGCTCTCGGTACAACAGCCGAAATACCTACTGTTGAAAGTAAAGTAAAGGTGAAAATCGATGCCGGCACACAACCTGAAAAAATTCTTCGATTAAGAGGCAAAGGCATTCCCGATATCAATGGCTATGGCCGCGGCGACTTACTTGTTCGCATCCATTCATGGGTGCCAAACAAGCTTGATAATGAAGAGAAAAAATTGCTCGAAAAACTGGGTACCATGCCCAATTTTCAGGAATACCCCAATAAAAACTCGAGTAAAAGGGAATTTTTCAAGAAAATGAAAGACATATTTTGATTAAAATAAACA
>JAQIDF010000281.1 GCA_027858145.1 Prolixibacteraceae bacterium
CCAACACCAAACAACAAAGCAAATAAAAATGTAGCCATGGCAAGATGTTTCAGTTCGTTGTTTAATTCATCTGGCGTTTTATGGCTGAAAATGCGAAGAATATTGCGTATAAAAAGCGGCATTGTCAATAGATAAATAAATTGCCACCAACT
This sequence comes from Prolixibacteraceae bacterium, assembly GCA_027858145.1. Lineage (GTDB taxonomy): Bacteria > Bacteroidota > Bacteroidia > Bacteroidales > Prolixibacteraceae > Roseimarinus. The sequence continues at coordinate 153 of JAQIDF010000281.1, forward strand.
ATAGAATGAAGAAACAGTGAAAATAATACTCAACAACCAGCCAACTGCAATTAGTAAAACATGATACTGGCGTGCAAACCGGAACCCGTATTGCACCGCCAATGTATTTTTACCGGTTTGTTTATCGGTCTCAATGTCGCGTAGGTTGTTTATATTCAGAACCCCTGTGCTAAACAAACCAATTACCGATGCGGGATAAAGCAAGCGGGCTTCGAACCAGTGTGCATGTAAAAAGTAAGTACCCAATACACCAACCAATCCAAAGAATAGAAACACAAAAATATCGCCAAAGCCTTTATAGCCGTATGGATTACGGCCAACCGTATATTTAATTGCTGCAATAATGGCAGCTGCTCCAAGACCAAAAAACAACAGAATTTGGCTCCAATCAAGTCCCCTCAAGCCAAAAAATATCAATAACGAACCTGAAATAACCGATAAGGACACAAAAAGAATAATCATTCGCTTCATCTCGGCACGGGTTACCATTCCCGATACAGTAACACGTTTGGGTCCCACACGTTTATCAGTGTCTTTCCCCGATACAGCATCGCCATAATCGTTAGCCAGATTCGATAGTATTTGTAGAAATGTGATGGTTAAAACGGTTAGTAAAAAAACACTAATACGAAAGGCGCCATCGGCCATTGCAAGCAAACTCCCCATTACAGCGTTAGCCAGGGCTAACGGAAGTGTACGCAGACGAAAAGCCTGCAACCATATTTTAGTTTTTCTTTGCATTTGAAATTGCTACCCCAACTTGCTGATGTGATCTAATTTATCAAAATCAAGAACCTTTACCTTTCGGCCATCAATTGCAATCACTTTCTCGTTCACAAAACTTGAAAGCGTACGGATGGCATTTGAAGTTGTCATGTTTGAGAGGTTGGCTAAATCTTCGCGCGACAAGTATGCTTTAATGGTAGTCCCATCGGGCTCCATGCCATATTTCTGTGTAAGTAAAATAATAGATTCAGCAAGACGACCCCGAATATGCTTTTGTGTTAGTGTAACAGTACGTGAGTTTGAGAAGCCAAGTTCTTTGGCAAGCTTGCTCAGTAAGCGTAGTGTAAGAGCGTTGTTTTTAAGTAAACTATCATAAAAATATTCTGTTTCGATAAGGCAAATAACAGAATCTTCAAGGGCAACAGCCGATGCAATATGAGGTTCGCCCGCCAGAAGCGCGCGATAACTTACAAAACCTCCAGGCTTTACCATGCGTAATATCTGTTCACGCCCGCCAACCCCTTCTTTAAATATTTTGACCTTGCCGTCTTCAAGTGTAATAAAACCTTGTGGACGGTCACCTTCCTTAAAAATTAAATCGTTTCGTTTAACCTGTACCCTTGTGAGGTGGTTTTCCAATTCAATTTTATCTTCCTCGGTAAGATATTTAAAAATTGATTTTCGCGGTTCTTGCAATGAACTTAACCCCGTTTCAGCATTAAGCATAACTCCTTAAATTTATGTTGTGCAGCATCAAAGTTAACTTTTTTCTTTTATAAGATACCCCCAATAAACATTTTTTAAATAGGAAAAAGACAAAAAAGAAGAAATAAATAGCCTGCCAAAGCAAAAAATTGAGGAATATCAGAATCAATTGGAGTTTTATATCCCCATTTTGCAAAAAAAACGCTATCCGTTATATTTTGCCACAAGGGGCATTTTTCGGCCAAAACCAAATGCTTTCGACGAAATACGCAAAATTGGCGGGGTTTGAAACCGCTTATATTCGTTGATGTTCACCATGTGGGCTGCGCGCCTTACCGTTTCAGCATTAAACCCGGCACTGATAATCTCCTCAGTCGACTGGTTTTGCTCGATATAGCGATAAAGGACATCATCAAGAATGTCATAGTCAGGCAATGAGTCCGAATCTTTCTGGTCGGGGCGCAATTCTGCTGAAGGCGGCTTCACAATGATATTTTCAGGAATAACCTCTTTTTCACGGTTCATATAACGGGCCAGGTTAAAAACATCGGTTTTATACACATCACCCAGCACTGAAAGGCCACCGTTCATATCGCCATACAAGGTTCCATATCCCACGGCGCATTCACTTTTGTTAGACGTGTTAAGAAGGATATTTCCAAATTTATTAGACAGGGCCATAACCAGTACACCACGGGCACGTGCCTGTATATTCTCTTCGGTAACGTCGGCTTCAAGCCCTTCGAATAATGGTGAAAGGGCATGTTCAAAAGAATCAACAATCGATTGTATATCTACGGTTTCGTATTTAATGCCCAGATTTTCGGCCAGTTCAACAGCATCAGTAATACTATGGCCGGAGGAATACTTTGAAGGCATTAAAAGCACATGTACATTTTCGCTACCCAAAGCCTGAACAGCAAGAACAGCAACTACTGCCGAGTCAATACCGCCCGACAAGCCCAGGGTTGCCGTTTTAAATCCCATCTTGTTAAAGTAATCCTTAATACCAAGCACAAGGGCATCGTTTATTTTAGCAATCGCAGATTGACTAGCTTGTGTCTCTTGCTCCTGTGAAACATCAATATCCACAATACGAAAATCTTCCTTAAAATAGGCCATTTCGTGCATTACCTCTCCGGCATGGTTGATAAACATTGAGCCACCATCAAATATAACCTCCGTTTGGGCTCCTACCTGGTTAACATATACCAACGGCAATGAATATTCAACAGCATTGCGCACCAATGTTGATTTACGTGTGCCTTCCTGATCAAACGAGAAGGGTGATGCTGCAATATTGATAATTAAGTCTGGATTTAGCTTGTTGAGTTCTTCAAGCGGCGAAGTAATATATAGCTCGCTTTGGGCAAAACTGTTGTTGGTTGGTTGTTTGTCCCACAAGTCTTCGCAAACAGTAACAGCCAGTTTTTTACCCATAAATTCAACCACATCGAATGATTTATTAGGCTCAAAATGACGGTATTCGTCGAAGATATCGTAGGTAGGCAAAAGCGTTTTATGTATGGTTTTCTCAATTTTTTGGTTGTTGATAAACAATGCTGAATTGTATAATCTTTTTCCCCGATTGCTTGTATTTACAGTTGGCGCTCCAATTACAACAGCAATATCTGATGTAGCATTCACAATTTCGTCAACAGCTTTCAGGGTATTGTCGATAAACTCTTTGCGTTCAAGAAGGTCGTGAGGGTAGTAACCGCAAACGGCTAATTCTGAAAACACAACAAGGTGCGCCCCTTCTGTTTTCGCCTTGTTTATGTGTGAAATTATTCTTTCGGTATTAGTATTAAAATTTCCTATGTGGTAATTGAGCTGTACAAGTGCAATTTTCATATAATCGTATATTTTTCATCTAAAACATAACTCCAATAACAAGCCTCATTGAGTTCAAGACCGATTTTTCATCCAATGACTCTATTTTCGTTACATCAGTTAAGCCGTTTGAATATTGAATTCCCAGATTAATAGCCGTATTACCACCAACATCATATTCAACACCCCCGCCCATAATCATGTATAAACTATAAAAACGGATAGTCCTGTCAGATAAACCATTGTTAATAGCATCTCCGTCTAATTTTTCAGGCACAGATGTAGCGGAAGTACTTATGTTGAAAAGATTCGACAAACCAAATTGTCCGTAAATTGTCATGCGGTAGAAAATATCTGATCGTAGCTTAACATTTAAAGGCACTTCAATGTAGTTTGTTTTGTAAGTAATTTTTGTCGGTTCATCAAAAGGCAGATCATTAATAAAGAATTCGTCTTCAGTTGTATATATCGCCCTAAATGAGTGATTAGAAACAAACAATCCGGTATTCAGGGCATAACGTTGGTTTTCGTCAATATAGATATCAGCATCAAGACCATAACGTATCCCAAGTCTTGTCCCATCATTATCAATGTCGCCATCGCTTGAATTCAGCCAACTAATATGTGGGCTTGTCTGAAAACCCAGCCTGAAATTCTGGGCCGATAAAATCCCACCTAACAATGACAATACGAATAAGACAGATATTTTTTTCATGATCTAATGTTTTTATAATTGAAGCACTTTAATACAAAAATAGGATGAATTTTTACTAACACAACAATATAACTCCAACAAGTTCAGTTTTATTAAATTTGCTCCGGTATTTAATAACGATGTAAACATTTTACCAATGAAGTATTTGTGGATTTTTCTTTTAGCTGTCGCTTTTTATTCGTGCAACACCGATCCGCTCAAGATCGATGTCTCAGATATTGAAATTAATACAGCGTTTTACCGCATCGACAGTATTTTGTATGGGAACAAGCCTGACGTGGTTCACGATAAATTACAGTCGATGTATTCAAAACACCAATCGTTTCTGGATGTGTACACCGAAAATATCCTGCAACTGGGAAAAGTAGGCAGCCCAGCGTTGAAAAAGAACCTGCAAATGTTTTTAAACGACACGGTTTACAGTCAGGTTGGCGATGCAATTATCAAACGTTTTGCCGATTTTGAACCCATAAAAGAACGATTCACTGAAGGTTTTAAGCACTACAATTATTATTTTCCGGAGGAGGATATCCCGGCTATTTATGCTTATCCGTCAGGATTTAACCAATCGTTGGTTGTTGCTGATGATTTTATAGGCATTGGGCTTGACAAATACCTGGGGCGCGGGTGTATTTTTTATAAATACCTGGGCATACCCCAATTTAAAATTGAGAACATGTACCCTATGCGCATGGTGCCAGAAGCTTTTTATGCACTCGCCGTGACCCAATATCCGTTTAGTGATGAAAACGACAACCTATTGGCGAATATGATTCATGAAGGCAAACTCATTTACTTTGCCGAAGCTATGTTGCCCGAAACACCCGACTCGGTAATTATTGGCTACAGCCAGAAACAACTTGAATGGTGTAAAACTAAGGAAGCAACAATGTGGACCTATCTGATAGAAAACAAACTACTTTATACCAGCGATCGGCTTGAGATACGGAAATATATTAACGATGCCCCGTTTACCAATACATTCACCAATGAATCACCCGGCCGCACCGGCGTTTGGCTGGGATGGCAAATTATTCATTCGTTCATGAAAAATAATGAAGAAATATCGCTTATCCAACTTATGAAAATAGATGATGCACAGGAGATATTATCTCAATCGGGATTCTTCCCTGAGTAAAATCACGTGCTATAACATCCCTTCATCCGCAAAACTTGTATATTTATTCCCGGCAACAATTACATGGTCAAGCACCTTTATGTCGAGCAAGGCGGCGGCATTGCTGGTTTTTTGGGTGATATCAATATCTGCTTTGCTGGGAGAAAGGTTGCGGCTGGGATGATTGTGCACCAGAATAATAGAAGAAACCAGTTTCTCGATGGCTTTTTTCATGATGATACGCACATCGATAACCGTACCTGAAATACCGCCCTGGCTTATTTTCGACTTATCCACCACATTATTGCCCCTGTCGAGGTATAAAATCCAAAACTCTTCGTGCTGTAATTCAGAAAGCTCAATGGCAAAAAGATTAAAAACATCGGCGCTGCTTGTTATTTTGGTGAGTTTCTTGTGCCCGTCAAGCTGCCTTCGCTTTCCCAACTCGAGCGCTGCAAGCACATTAATGGTTTTTGCTTCGCCCATGCCTTTATAATTCATCAGCCTGTCGGTTGATGCTTTACCTAATACATCCAGTTCGTTTTGAAAGTCGGAGAGCATCCGGCGGGACAATTCTACTGCTGACTCTTCACGGCTTCCCGAACCAATAAGTATGGCTATCAGTTCGGCATTGCTAAGGGATGCAAATCCATGCTTCAGCATTTTTTCACGCGGACGGTCTTCAACAGCCCACTGTTTGATAGATAGTTTTTCGTATTCAGCCATGCTGAAAAATACGGCTCATTATTATTATGAACAATAAAAACACTGTTTTTTTGACGAACAGCAAACTTTTGTCCATAAAAAAAGCCTTTCCGTTGAGAAAGGCTTTTTTCTATATCTTATTCAAAATATTATAACTTCTGAATATGCTTTGACAGTTTAGACTTCAAATTATCGGCTTTCTTGTCATGAATAACATTCTTTTGAGCAAGACGGTCAATAAACGAAGTTACTTTAGGATACAAAGTTTCTGCCTCGGCTTTGTCGCTAACATCACGCAATTTCTGAACAGCATTACGCATTGTTTTCGCGTAAAATTTGTTTTGAAGTTTTCTGTTGGCGTTTTGCCTTATTCTTTTCTTTGCTGATAAATGATTTGCCATTTTCTTTATAATTTTAAGAGTAGCCCGTAGGGGATTCGAACCCCTGCTACCAGGATGAAAACCTGGCGTCCTAACCCCTAGACGAACGGGCCAATATGTTTTTCAAAATTGGTTTGCAAAAGTAAGAAGATATTTTAATCTTCCAAAACTTTTTATCTAAAATTTGAACTTCTTATTTCACTCTTGCCCTCTTTTGCTTAAGGCGCTGCAAATAAAGTAGAACTTTTTGAAACAACCAAGATTTTCATCGAAAATTATCAGAAAATTTCTTGATTTTAACTTATCTCATTCATTTTCTGCCTCAGCCATTCGAATGCGGCAACCGCGGCAGCATGCGACACGTTTAATGAAGTGCAATTTCCGGTTAATGGAATGTGCACTATCGTTTCACATTCCTCAACAAAATCAATATCAATTCCTTTCTTTTCGTTACCCACTACAAATGCAATACTATCGGGAAGGTTTGTCGTAAAAAGATTCGACGATAATGGTGCCGTTTCTAAAGCTACCAGCGAATAACTATCGGGGCAATATTATATTCGATTTACCAATTCTGAATGTTTTTTCACTTTAAGCACTCAAGTTATCCTCAAAACATCACAACAATTCTTATTTTTGCATCAAACAAAAAGTGTAATTATGCACACCGTAAAACGAAAAATGTCTTTTCTGATACCGGCTTTATTGATTATGTTGTCCGCATGTGGTCCTTCTCAGCGCGAGTTAGCCGTGACAGAAACCAACAAAGCCAAGGCTGTTTTCAATGCAGGCGATACGCTTCAGGCCATACAGAAACTTGATTCCATTCGTATGAAATATTCGAAAGCCGAGGTGCAGATATCAGTTGCAAAATCGCTGGTAACTGAAATGTATCAGCAATTAATTGATGCACGGAGCATGCTGCTCATCAACCTGGACAGCACCATAACTGAACTGGAGAAAGATTTCACTAAAGAGAAAACAGAATTCGACCGGTATACGCAATACAATCATAAACGTCAGACATTTAACCGTTCGTGGGATCGCTCGTTTTTACAGGTGCACCTCGACGAACGTGGCGAACTTTACCTTTCGAGCAACTACTTGGGGAAGAAATGGCTGAAACATACCGGCATAAGGGTTTATGATGGCAAGTTACAGGCTAAATCGGAAGAAATACCGCTTGACGATCCACTAAACCACCGTAGCGATTTCCTTGATTATAAATGGGAAAAAGTATCGTACATGAACGGTAAAGCCGATTCCGTGATTCATTTTATTGCCAATAATCCTGATCTCGATTTTAAATGCGTTTTTTTGGGTGAACGCAACTTTTACATTTTAGTCGAAGATTACGATATTAATGCGGTTGTTGAAGCCCTGGCTTTATCAAAAGCAATTAAAAGAAAAAAGGAACTTGAAGCTGAAATAAAGCAATTTCAAAAAGAATTGAAATAAATTTCAAGCTGATTGTTGCGATAAAGATTTTAGATGGAATATAATTATTGTTGTTAAACCAGTTTGTAATTTTCGCTTGGTGGAAATAACAATTCCAAACCATTTTGCTTAATTTTAAATAGTGGTCCTTTTTCAAAAACTTTTCCTTTTAAGTTTCTTTTTATCAAATGATCAAGTGTTATAATACCTTGTTCAATTAAAATGTCAAATTGAGATGTAATAGGCCCCTTGGTGTGTTCAACTTCTGTAAATAAGAAATGTTCTTTCCCATCAATTATTTTACTATCAGCTTCAACCCAGAATGTTTCTCTATGTTTTTCACGAAGCCTTGAATGTAATGTATCCAATGTCCAAACAACAAAATCTCCAATTTCAGGTTTTTCAGATCTTTCAATTAGTTGTTTTATATCTGTATTCAGTTTTAATGATAAGCCTTGTGAGTTAGTATTAATTGTAGAAACTGTACAATATAATTTAAAGCCGTTTTCTCTCCAGTATCCAAAGTTATCAAGAATTTCAGCTGAACTCTTGAATTTGCTCAAATTCCAATCAGGCACTTGAGCAAATAAATTTTTTCGGTTTCTTCTTTTACTTCGAAATGATTTTAATTCTACACAGATACAATACTATATGGCAAAGAGCTAATCAATGTTTTTAAACCATTCTTCGTCTATTGAAATTTCTTCTTTAATTTTTACTTTAACTCCAAGGCCTAGTTCCTTCAATGTTTCAGCAAGTTTGTCACCATCAATTAAATCAATTGTTGGTGCTCCATCTCTAGTAGCTTCATCAATAGCATTTCTGGTAAAAGAGCCAGTTGTAATAAACAACCCTTTATCAGTTCTACCTACCATTGCTCCTCTAAAATCTCTAATTTCTTTTGATGAAACTTTTCCTTTGTATCTTTTACATTGAAAAACGATATGAAAACTTAAGATTCCGTTAATTTTTGCAATTCCTCTACCGTCAATTCCTCCATCACCACTTTTCCCTGTAACTTCAACTTGCACGAATCCCTTCTCTCTTAGAATACGTTGCATTGGGAGATATATGATTTGTAACCATTGACATTGCAGTTGATTTCCAAATTTCTTCTGCTTCTATTTCTTTATCGATTCTTTTTTCATCTTTTTCATCAAGTTTAAAAGAATCCAACTCATTGCTTTTTGCTTTAAGAACCCAAATGCCTCTTGATGAATTTTCAATTAGACCTTGGTTTTTTAACATTGTTCGAACCCATGCCATTTGATATTCAAATTCTGTTTGAGTTGTGTTCTTATATTGCTCGCTTAGTAATTTTTTGCTAATGTCTAAATCTTTAGCAACTTTACTATTAATTTCACCTATACTGCCAGAACCTCCAAGTTCATCAAGAGCTTTTAAAACATACTTGAAGAAAAATTCTCTCTTAGGAAGACTGTCCATGAATAACTATATTTGTATTAAAATTGCAATATGACAAATATACCAATTAATAGTTTACCTGATTTTAAAGAAATGGCATTTCGTGAAAATGGAGATTTTGTACACTTTAAAATAATTATTGCTGGAGGAATTGCTACAAGTAGTAAAAGAGTGAGCTACAGACCTAGTGAAGATCAATTTCTTATTATTCACGAGATAGATGAAACATATGAAGAAATATTTTCTTATCAGTTAGCCGAAAGATCAAATATTATTGAAGCAATTAATAAAAAAGCATTATTTCTTGATGAGTAATTTTTCAATATTATTCAATGTTCAATATTACATTTTCAATTGCGTGTAGATAGGTGACAACTCTCATATGTATTTTCTTCTACTAATCATTTTTTTAGTTAGTTTGTATGCCTGCTCATTACAAGCTGTCTTTATAGTTTATTTGCCACCAAACTCCATCAAATAAGCCTTAATAAAACCATCGAGCTCGCCATCGAGTACAGCCGATACATTGCCGGTTTCGTAAGCGGTACGTACATCTTTCACCATTTTGTATGGCTGAAGAACATACGAGCGGATTTGTGATCCCCATTCAATTTTTTTCTTCCCGGCCTCAACTTTCATCGATTCTTCCTGCCGTTTGCGCAGCTCCATTTCGTACAATTGCGATTTCAGCAAGCGCATGGCATTTTCTTTATTCTGAAGTTGTGACCGGCTTTCGGAGTTTTCGATTACAATACCGGTAGGATGGTGGCGTAAACGAACAGCGGTTTCTACTTTATTTACATTTTGCCCGCCGGCACCACTTGCCCGCATGGTTTCAAAATCGTAATCCGATGGGTTCACCTCAATTTCGATGGTGTCATCGATTAACGGGGCAACAAATACCGACGTAAATGAAGTTTGTCGTTTATTCTGCGCGTTAAAAGGCGACAAGCGAACCAGACGGTGAACGCCGTTTTCGCTTTTAAGGTTGCCATACGCAAAATCGCCTTCAACCTGAATGGTGCAATTTTTTATGCCAACATCCTCACCGGGAAGATATTCCATAACTTTGAATTTATAACCATGCGCATCAATCCACCGGGTGTACATGCGATATAACATTTCGGCCCAGTCATTGCTTTCGGTACCACCGGCTCCGGCGTTAATGCGAAGTACAGCCCCGAGCTTGTCTTCTTCTTTTCGAAGCATATTCTTAGCTTCAAGGCTTTCAACTTTATCTAAAGCAATTTTATATTGTTCTTCAACTTCTTCATCAGAACCTTCGCCTTCCTGTTGAAATTCAAATAACACCGAAAGGTCTTCAATAGCCTGATCGACCTCTTTGTAAGCTTCGGTCCATTGTTTAATATTGCTGATCATCTTCATTTGGGCTTCCGCCTCATTGGGGTTATCCCAAAACGAAGGATCCTGGGTTTTCAACTCCTCTTCTTCAATTTGAATTAACTTGTCGTCAATGTCAAAGATACCCCCTCAGCGCATCCCGGCGCTCAACCAAATCTTTTATCTGGTTTCTCAATATCATAGTTCCATTTTTTAAGTAATGCTATGCAAAACTAATACAGATAAGCCAACCGCAAAATGTAAACAACTATTTAATATATCCAACGCTGTGCGCGATAATGATTCGCTGTTCTTCATCAAGCTTAAGCTTTGGTGACAAAACCTCGTGGTCAACCATTCCACGGGCTCCGGTACCCAACCCTTCTGAAGCGCAACACAAATAAATATTTTGCGATATGTAACCAGCATCAATATGGGCGGTATTTAACTTGCCCGATGAGCTTCCCCCGCTCATACGGCTTAGGTCGGCCACGAGCACTAGTTGTACAGGTGCATCTTTAATAAAATCCTGAGTTCCGGCATATTCTCGCTCATCTTTATCCGAAACAAAAACCAATTCGTTTTCCTGAGCATTATAAACGTACACGCCGCTTTTAAGTAACACGTAAAGATCATTTTCCTGATAATTCATTGCTGAAGGTGCGGTGCGTTTTCCGCTTTCGCGGTTAGTGCCCCATGCAGCCCACAGTAAATCGGAAAGTTGTTGCTGTGTGAGTTCTTTCGACTGAAAAGAACGAACTGTTTTGCGGTTATTCAATGTTTCCATCAAAGGCATTCCACCTGTTTGGTTAGGTGTTGGAAGCTCAATGTTCTGTGCAGTAGCATTAATCGTAAAAAATGCTGCGATTGTAAATAATATTTTTCTCATAATAACTTGTTTTTGCACTAAAATATACATTTTTAGGGAAAGTGCTAAATGTAAATAGATTAACTAAGAAGAAATAACATAGTAGTTAACAAGAAAATCAGCGAAGAGGAGTGAGTTCAAACTCACCTTTTATCCCCAGTTTATCGTTACACACAATCAATAACGATTTCATATTCAACAAGGGAGAATATTTCCGCAAGGCTTGTTCAATATCTTCAGCAATGGTTACCTGGTTGCCAATTGCTGTTGCCATTGCATCGGCCAGTGCAGTATCGGGCGATGCCACAACTACGGCATCGGCCTTGCCGAAACTCACCGAAGGCCCAACGGTACCTGCCGAAGTGCAAACACCCAATGGTGAATAATGAGCCGGGATTTTTAACCCTATTTTACCCGACAGTGGAGAATTGCCGGCATAAACCGAAAGCACAAGGTCTTTTTGAATTTTCAGGAATAAATCGCCGCCATTTTCGATGACAATTTCTTTGACATCAAATTTTGCATCAACAGCCCTGCCAACATACTCGGCAAACGCACCGGCAACAGCTGCCATTGGTCCGGTACCGGCTTTATCGGCAGCGTTACTCATAACAACAGCAATATCGGGGGCACCGGGTTTTAACTGTAAACGTTCAAACGATGAAGCAAAGGCGGGATGACGATAAATATAAAGTTCAAGCGATTTTCGCAACTCAATAAGGCGATCTTGCACAAAAGCCGGAATGCGCTCAGAAAATGATGCTGCATCAATGCCCACCCACAAGTCAGAATCTTTATATCCAGCAACAAACGACTTGAAGCGTTTTTGATTTATCAGATTACGGTAGAAACGGGGTTGTATGCCTTTTTGACCGCTATTCTGCATCATCGTGAAAATCGATTTCGAATAAATCGAGCGGGCAGGCTTTCAGGCAAAGTTCGCAAACAATGCATTTACTTTTATCAAACTGAAGCTCCCATGTTTTGGGGTGCATGGTTAAAGCCCCGGCGAAACACACAGCCGTACAATTTCCACAGTTGATGCATTTTTCCTGATCGAGCGTTATGGTTTTATCAAGCGGCGTACATTCAACCTGGTGCTTTTTCAAATATTCAATGCCCTTTGTAAGGTTCGACTGCCGCCCATGCAACTCAAGCAACAGATTTCCTCTTTTGCCGGGAACAACCTCAGCCTTCAGAATATTGATACGTATATCATACTCTTTAACCAGAATATAACTCAACGGTTTGTCTCCACTTTGGGGTGGGAATTTCAGCACGTAACGTCTTTTCACCATTCTCATAACGCACCTCCTTCTTTATTGTCAGATATCTCGTGTAAGCTTTTCAGAGAAGTATTGGTCGGAAACATCTGAACGGGTTCCTGAACTAAAAAGTCACCATTCTGTATT
>JAQIDF010000308.1 GCA_027858145.1 Prolixibacteraceae bacterium
TTTTTTCAAATGAAAAGACCGATATTTCAGCAATCGATGATTTGTTTTTATATGGTTGTGAAAGGGTAGAGTTTGTGCAGAACTATACTTCTGTATCTGTTGGGTTGTCATATTTATACCCTTTATTTAACAATATATTTAATTGTGCTGATTTGAAATTAGGCGCCAACTGTAATTATTGGTATAATTTTGGCACTTCGGCAAAACTTAATGATAAATTATTTATTGTTGATAATAACACCATGTCAGGTTTTTCATTTGGAGTGTCGTTGATGTTGTCATTCGATTTAACACAGATTATTAATGAATAAGTGTTGGCAACTGGTGTTCATTCAATTCAGTCTGTATATCAGACATTTAGCTTTTATTTTCGTGTCATTTTCAATCTGCACCTACCTATCCACGAAGCACAAATTTATTTTGTCCACTATTTATTTTATAATAATTTGTCTTTAACCAGATAACCAACGCTTAAATTCATTAACATTCGAACGACTTACATATAATCGTTCTGGGGTTGGGACTGTTAGATTCAGGGCTAAACGGCTTGCAAACCAAACAGATGCGTCTTTAATCGCATTACGTGATACGATGTACTGTCGATTGATTCGGAAAAAATCATCCAGAGATAATTGTTGTGAAATTTTTTCCAGTGAGTCATCAATAACATAATTAGCATCGCTGAATGTGACAACTTTAACAATTTTGTATTCAGTATAAAAATAAGCAATCTCTTTTGTGGCTAAGGGTATTAATTTATCCTTATATGCCACTAAAAGAGCTTTTTTATATGCATGTTCACGATTGAGTGTTTCTAATAATGATTTTATAAGTTTGGAATTGTTCAAATCTGAATCATGAGTACGCGACAATGTTTTTATTTTTAAAAGTGCACGTTTGAGGTCATTCTTGTTAATGGGTTTCAAGAGGTAATCAACACTGTTTACTTCAAAAGCCTTCAATGCATACTCATCGTATGCCGTTGTGAAAATAATTGGTGATTCGATGCTGATTTCTTTGAATATTTCAAATGATGAACCATCGGCTAAATGAATATCAAGAAAAACAACATCGGGCATTAAATTTTCACGGAACCATTCCACACTTTGGCTAATTGTTTGCAATTCGGCAATAACTTCTATTTCGGCCTCTACTTCTTTAATCAAACTTTTGAGATGGTTGGATGCCCTCTTTTCGTCTTCTATGATGATTGCTTTCATATCCTACATATTATTTGTTGTTTATGAAAAATTGTTTTTGGGTGGATAGAGTGGAAGAATTACAGTAAATGTACCATCCTTATCTGAAATCTCAATTTCTTTTTGAAGTTTCAGCTTGAAACGTTCTGCAAGATTCGATAGACCTATTCCGCTACCGGTCTGAGATGTTTTTTTTGGTATAATCTTATTAGATACGATTACTACCGGGTCAGGTCCCACCGTAACACGAATAACAAAAGGTGTGTCAGAAGATATTACATTATGCTTTATTGCGTTTTCTATAAGTGTCTGGATGCTTAATGGTACTATCCTGTAGGCAAGATATTGTTCATCAATATGGAACTCAAATACCAGACTGTTTTCATATCGCAATTGCATGAGTTCATTATAGTTGTGGGCAAATTTTAATTCATTTTCAAGTGTTGTAGATTCTTTGTTCGATATTACATATCTGAACACTGACGACAGTTGTTGTAAATAATTCCGGGCTCTCGCTGGTTCTTCTTCTATCAGTGAGTCGAGCGTGTTAAAAGTGTTGAATAAAAAATGTGGATCAAGTTGATTCTTGAGTGCTTCGAATCTGGAACGTTCGTTCTCGGTTTTCATCGCTTCATATTCAAGAACCATTTTTTGTTTTTGAGATGACAAATAAATTATAAGTGATAAAAAGAACACAATCGCGGCGAAAAATAAATTTTTAATTAATGGACCAATATTAGCATAAAGGGGGATATTATCTTCAATTACAACCTTTTTAATAAAAAGTGCCACAATGAGATTAAAGATAAATGCTGTGGCAACAGTGGCACTTATAACAATAATTATTTTCCCTCGCCCTTTGACTTTGCTTTCAAGAATTTTAAAATTTATGGCAAAAAGAACAAAAAGGTACAGATATGTTTCTAAAGCACCAATAACAGGCATCCATCTATTAAAGCCCCTGTCAAAATGAGGTCTTTCTCCAGTTGGGATAAAGGCTGATGTTCCAAAATATAATAGCAACAATACCAGTAAAGATACTAATACAAATATAATTGTAGCATATTTAAAAGCGTCTATGTATGATAATCTAACATTTTTCATTTAATAATTTTAAGATCACAAAGTTAACTATATTTTTTTGACAAACTGCTTATTCATAGCGTAATGCATTTATAGGATCAAGATTAGAGGCTTTTCGGGCCGGATACCAACCGAAGAACATACCAATAGCAGCACATACGATAAAAGACACTGCCATTGTTGGAATATTCAGCACGAAAGACCACCCAAGCAATGATGAAACAGCATATGAAAGACCGACTCCAAAAATCATTCCTACAACTCCACCCACGAGGCTCAAAATTGTGCTTTCATACAAGAATTGTTTAAGAATATCTTTGTTTTTTGCTCCCACTGCCATACGCAAACCTATTTCCCGTGTTCTCTCGGTAACAGTAACATACATAATGTTCATGATTCCAATTCCTCCTACAAGCAATGAGATGGCGGCTATGGCGGCTAATAGAATGGTAAGCATATCGGTTACCGAGCTTAGCATATCAAGCATTTGTTGTTGTGCAAAAACGTCGAAATCGTCTTCATCCTCTACATCAATCTTATGCGTCCTCCTTAAGATGGACTCAATATCTGCAATGGCCAGTTCCGATAAATCTTCGGACATCGCTGATGCTGATATCATATGAATGTAATTAATTGCAAGCATTCGTTTTTGCACTGTAGTATAAGGCATGATCACGATATCATCTTGATCCATCCCCATCATATTTGTTCCTTTGCTTTTAAGAACACCTACAACCTTGACAGGTATTCTTCCAAGCCTGATAACTTTTCCCAATGGATTTTCACCTTTGGTAAAGATGTTATCCACTACTGTTTGACCGATTACACAAACCTTTGCGGAGTTTCTCATATCATCAGCCGTTATATTCGAACCGGAGGCAATTTCATATTTATTTATCTCAAGATAATCCTCGTTTACACCACTGACAGACCCTGGCCAGTTATTCGCTCCATAGACAATTTGCTGAGAGGCGTTCACTACCGGAGAAGCCATGCTTATATTTGAAGACTCCGCCAGTATTGCTTCGACATCGCTTACTTTAAGTGTCTGGACATTTCCCGCACCAATATTTACACCACCTTGTGTTTGGCTTGCACGCATAACCATAACGGTGTTTGTTCCCATTGAAGATATTTCTGAGGATATGCCTTTTGTTGAACTCTGCCCTAGGCTGACCATAGCAATAACCGAACCGATACCAATTATAATACCGAGCATGGTTAACAAGGCTCTTGTTTTATTGCGGAGTAGTGCTTGCCATGCAATTTTGATTTGATTTATAAAATTCATTATTTCCTTGTTTAATTATCATTATTATTGTGAGTGCCTACTAAAACATCTTAATCTTCACTTACGGGGAGATTATCCAGAGCTGTTCTTGCCGAAAGCGTTTTTATACCTTCATCCTTTACAATATTACCATCACGCAACATTATGGTACGATTTGTGAAAACGGCTATGTCCGACTCATGAGTTACAAATACTATAGTTTTACCATGGGAGTTAAGCTCTTGAAAAAGATTCATTATTTCATAAGATGTCCTTGTGTCAAGGTTTCCTGTAGCTTCATCGGCAAGCAACATCACAGGGTCATTGACAATGGCACGGGCAATTGCTACACGCTGTTGTTGCCCTCCTGAAAGTTGGTTTGGAGTATGATCAATACGATCCGATAATCCCACTTGTTCCAATGCATGAACCGCCCTTTCTCGTCGTTCGGTACTTGAAACGGTGTTGTTATACAATAATGGCAATTCGACATTTTCAAGCGCCGAAGTCCTCGGCAACAGGTTATACGATTGGAATACAAACCCAATCTTACGGTTTCTTATAGTGGACAGTTCGTCCTTAGATAGTTTGCTTACTGATGTGCCATCTATGTAATAATCACCTGCGGTAGGTCTGTCAAGGCATCCGAGTATATTAAGCAAGGTAGATTTACCGCTGCCGCTGGTTCCCATTATACTTACAAACTCCCCTTTTTGTATTTCGAATGAAATACCTTTTAAAGCCCGAACTGTTTCGCTGCCCATATTAAATTCACGGTGCAGCTTATCAATTTTAATAATTGTTTCCATATTTTCTCAGTATTTTATAATTACATACCTCCATTCGGTCCACCTGATCGTCCGCCATTTGGAGGCGATGGCAAAAGGCTCGTGTTTTTCTTTTTTGTCTGCTCTTTCCCAATTGAAGCAGACAAAATCACCTCTTGCCCCTCCGATAGTCCTGATTTGACGATAAGGTATATGCCGTCACCCAAGCCTGTTGTTATTTGCTTTTTTTCTATTTTATCGCCTGATTTCATCCATATGCCCCTTTTTTCGGAAGCTACGTCCTTTGCAATTTCCAAATATGTAGCAAGTTCTTCATCCGGTTGAAAGTTTACAGCTTCTACCGGAACGAGCAAACCTTTTTCTGACGCGACAATGATGGTAATATTAGCTGTCATTCCAGGTAATAACTTTTCGTCCGGATTAGGTGCTTTTACTACTACCGTGTAGGTTACGACATTGGAAGTAACAACTGGTTGGAGGCGTACCTGACTGACTGTACCTGTAAATGTATCGTTAGGGTATGAATCAACCGTGAAGTTAACTGACTGCCCCACTTGCACTTGTCCTATATCAGCTTCATCTACATCTACTTCAACCTGCATTTTTGTCAAGTCCTCCGCTATGGTAAAAAATGTTGGTGTAGAAAAAGCTGCGGCAACTGTCTGCCCTGTGTTTACTGCCCGATCAAGAACGACGCCATCAATAGGTGAGTAAATGTAAGCATATGAGAGGTCAACTTCAGCTTGTTTAAGTGTTGCTTTAGCATTTTCATATGTAGTTTCAGCCTGACTCAGTCTGTTTGTAGCCTCTTCATATGAGGTCTCTGGTGCTGCATTTGCTTCATATAGTGTTTTAACTCTTTCATAGTTCTGGGTTGCATAAGAGAGGTCGCTCTGTGTTGCTCTTAAAGAAGCTTTCGCTTGATTTACCTTTTCCATTAGCGTATTTGTTTCGAGTTGAGCAAGCAACTGACCCTTTTTAACATGAGAGTTATAGTCCACATAAATCTTCTCAATAACGCCTGAAACTTGTGTTCCAACTTCTACAACTTCCACTGGTTGGACATACCCCGTGGCCATTACGGTTGTTTCTAGTTTTCCCTCGTTAATAGTTGCTGTATTAAACGATACACTTTGCTTTCCTCCTGAAAATACTCCTATGATTACTGCGATTATAATTACTGATACCACCGCAATAAGGATAACCTTTAATTTTCTTCTTTTCATAATATTTGTTTTTAGAATTTTATAATGTAACCGGGTTGCCCATATAAACGTCCAATACTTTCCGTTTGAGCATAAAGCCGAATTTGCTTTGTACATAATCGTTCATTATGTTTATGTAATTGTTTTGTTGTTGCAATAACTCTACTGCCGTAATAGAACCTTGCTCAAATTTCATTTGGTATGCTTGAAATGATGCCAAGTAGGCATTTTGACGTATTTGTGATGATTTGTATTTGCTTTCTGCCAAAACTACATTGCGGTACTCTTGAATGATTGTTTGCCTAACGTCCAACTCTGTTTGTTCGCGTTCCAGTTCGGCTTGTTGTAAAGCAATACGGCTTTGTGTTATATTAGATTTTGTGCGGTTATTATTGAATATTGGAATGCTTAGAGTTAGGCCTATTTGTTCGTTTAATCCGTCAGATAATTGTGAGCCATATTTGGAGAAATCATTCATATGACCTGTACCTATACCTGCATCCAAACTAAGCGTAGGATAGTAACCCGAACGTGAAATGCGAACACCAGCTTCGGCAATCTCAACATTGTAATCGCTTATTTGTAAGTCGGGCAAAGTTTTGATTGAACGGGATACCACTTCCGCTTCGGATGGCATTATCCCCATTTCATCCAAGACAGAATCGTCTGGATATATTATTTCAATGTCTTGAGATAAATCCAGCGACATAAGGTTTTTCAGTGTGTTCAAGCTGTTATCTCGACTTATTGTTGTTTCAATTTTATTATTTAGGTCAGTCTCATACTGTGCTTGAAGTAAAAGGTAATCACTTTCGAGAATCTCACCTGCTTCAAACCTTACCTTTCCTTGTCTTACCTGTTCTTCACTGGCTTTCAGTACGGCATTTTGATACCGTAAGAGCTCTTCATTGCCAAGAGCTGTAAGAAACGATTGTAATACCTGTATCGTAAGGTCATTCTCATATTGTACTGTGCGGTATTTTGATTGTTCAGTGGAGAGCCTGCTTTTTTCGATTACATCGTTTATATATCCACCTTGATATATGGTTACGCCCGTGTTTAGGGAATAATTGCCACTCCAATCGCTGCCTGTAGTGTTGGAATGAGTATATGTTTCTCCGATGGATGCATTAAAGTTAGGCAATCTTTCCATTTTCGACTGTTCATAAATTTCCTGGTTTGCCAATTCGTTTAATGCAACCGACTGGCGGTTGTAATTGTTATTTAAAGTAAGCTTGATACAATCCTCTAAAGATAATTTCAATATATCATCCGAAGTTTGTTGAGCTGTTACTGTTAATCCTGATAATATCCCGACTAACAAGTATAAAATGATTTTTTTCATATCAAATAATTTTTAACTGATTTGCTGTGACAAATTTATATTCAACCTGTTAAGGATTTTTAAAAAGATGTCTCAGTGGTTAAAAATTGAAGATGATATGCAAGGAGAGGGGCTGAATGGTATTAAATGCTTTTACAAAAAATCACTAAAGGTTATTTATACCGTTTTACTATTTGAAACTTCTTGTATGTCATTTGTTTTAATTCAGGAATAAAAGTAACAAATTAGAACGGGTGTGTAAGCAAAATTGCAGCTCTTTTGTAAGCCTTTGGTATGAGCATCGGCTCGTGTGGGCTTGCAAATGTGCTGCAATGTGGGTGGGGTTTCTGACTGTCTCTTTTTTGCGGTGGAAAGAAAAAAACAAAATAAATTTTCATTATTTTTGCACTGTACTATCAAAAAGCTAAATCCTTTCTTGTTTTCGATTTTATCGATATCGTATCTGTCTGTTCGTCTGTCTTGTCACACTTGTTGCCAACGGTATTTATCTGTCACATTAATTCTTCGTGTTTCTATACCTCCAGTTCTTCCTTCAAATATCTCCCGGTAATTGATTTTTTGCTGGCAGCCACATCTTCGGGTGTGCCTTTTGCCACAACTTTACCACCGCCACGGCCAACGTAAGCTTGTACAGATTAGTGCAATGATATTATCTGTTGATATTTATCAAAACATTGAGGCTGTTTATAACTTCAAACAAGCCATTTGTCAAATAAAAGGATAATTTTTGCCACTTCCCTTATAATCAAAAACATTATTATTATACTTTTACTATCCAACAAAGAAATTTTTAAATTTGATGAATTCTCAATAATTATGGAATGGAGTTAAAAAAGTGACTTCAGTAATTGTATCAACTACTGTAAGTACTGTTGTAAATGTTTTTGGTTCAGGAATAATGGGAACAGGAACTGATAATGGAGTAATAGATAATTTATTATGCACAATTCCTAGCGTTCTTTATGGTTTATATTATGGAGTTGTTATTGGCATTGATTGTGATCCTTTTGATTTTGATTGTATGCTGTCGAGTGAAGAATACCAAATGGCGTGTAATGGATAAATAAAAATAATATTAGTATTTATGAGAAAAGAATTATCAATAATAGTTTTTGTTTGCCTTTCATTTTCGTTGTTTGCAGAGGATAATGATTGGCATTTAGGTTATTCCGAAAATAGCGGCATTGCCCTATTGAATGACAATAGTAATATCAATTCAGTTCTACAATCTTCAAGTCTGCCTGTTGTACCCAATTCAGAGGTGTTTTCTTCAGTTCGGAGTCTATTCTTGTCCACCGGTAAATGGATATTTACTTTTGGGAATACCAGCTTGAATTCAAGTGAAAACAATACAATGAATGGCTATGATTCTGGTTATACTGCTAGAGGTTGGTTGTTTCAGTGTGGTTACAACATGTTAGCTAAGGAGAAGTCAGAACTGTATCTGAGTATAGGAGGTGGCCAGTTAAACTCTATAGGAACTATTTTTTCAAATGAAAAGACCGATATTTCAGCAATCGATGATTTGTTTTTATATGGTTGTGAAAGGGTAGAGTTTGTGCAGAACTATACTTCTGTATCTGTTGGGTTATCATATTTATACCCTTTATTTAATAATATATTGAATTGTGCTGATTTAAAATTAGGCGCCAACTGTAATTATTGGTATAATTTTGGCACTTCGGCAAAACTTAATGATAAATCATTTATTGTTAAGAATAATACCATGTCAGGTTTTTCATTTGGAGTGTCGTTGATGTTGTCATTCGATTTAACACAGATTATTAATGAATAAGTGTTTTTACCGTTGCCGGAAAGAGTGCAGAACTTTTCGGCAATGGTATTTATCTGTCACATTAATTCTTCGTGTTTCTACACCTCCAGCTCTTCCTTCAAATATCTCCCGGTAATCGACTTTTTGCTGGCAGCCACATTTTCGGGTGTGCCTGTTGCCACAATTTTACCACCGCCACGGCCGCCTTCAGGGCCTATGTCGATTAAGTAGTCGGCTACTTTTATCACGTCCATGTTGTGCTCAATTACAATAACTGTATTGCCTTTGTCAACCAGTTTGTTCAGCACTTCGAGCAACACCTTGATGTCTTCGAAGTGCAGCCCGGTGGTAGGTTCATCGAGTATGTAGATGGTTTGGCCGGTGTCGCGCTTCGATAGCTCGGTGGCCAGCTTTACGCGTTGTGCCTCACCTCCCGATATAGTGGTCGATGATTGTCCAAGCGTAAGGTAGCCAAGCCCTACTTCCTGCATGGTTTTTAGTTTTTTCAATATTTTGGGATGGCTTTCGAAAAACTCTACGCCCTGGTTGATAGTCATGTCAAGTACATCGCTGATGGATTTTCCGCGGTAGCGTACTTCAAGTGTTTCGCGGTTGTAACGCCGGCCATTGCACTTGTCGCAGTGTACATATACATCGGGGAGGAAGTTCATCTCGATAAGTTTCATGCCGCCGCCCTGGCATTCTTCGCAGCGGCCGCCTTTCACGTTAAACGAGAAGCGTCCGGGCTTGTAACCCCTGATTTTCGATTCGGGCAACTTGGTAAACAAGTCGCGGATATCGGAAAACACGCCTGTGTAAGTGACGGGGTTCGATCGTGGTGTGCGACCCAGCGGCGACTGGTCAACCAGCACCACTTTGTCGATATTGTCAAGTCCGTTGATGGATTTGTAAGGCAGCGGGTCTTTTACCGAGCGATAAAAGCGTTGGCTCAATATGGGTTGTAGCGTTTCGTTTACGAGTGTTGATTTTCCGCTTCCCGACACACCGGTAACACAAATAAGATTACTTAGCGGGAATTCGGCATTTACATTTTTCAGGTTATTACCGCTACATCCTTTTAGTTTTATCGACTTTCCGGAACCGGGTCTGCGTGTTTGGGGTACTTCAATTTTCATCTCATCGCGCAAGTATTTTGATGTTAACGAATCACCTTTCAGTATTTGTTCGGGAGTTCCGGCGCCCATTATTTTTCCTCCGTGCCGTCCGGCATAAGGACCAAGGTCAACAACATAGTCGGCATTCAGCATCATGTCCTTGTCGTGCTCAACAACCACCACCGAGTTACCGGTGTCACGCAGTTGTTCCAGCGAGTGTATCAACCGCAGGTTGTCTCGGTGGTGCAGGCCAATGCTGGGCTCGTCGAGAATATAAAGTACGTTTACCAGTTGAGAACCAATTTGTGTGGCCAGTCGTATGCGCTGCGATTCTCCGCCCGAGAGTGTTTTTGCCGGACGGTTCAGTGCCAGATATTCGAGGCCTACATTGAGCATAAACCCGAGGCGGTCGCGTATTTCTTTGATCACTTCAACGCCAATTTTTCGTTGACGTTCACTAATGCGCTCTTCAAGGCTGTAGAGCCATTGCTTCATCTCGATGAGATCCATTCCGGATACCTCTGCAATGTTTTTATCATCAATTTTAAACCACAGCGATTCTTTCTTTAACCGTTGTCCGTTACATTCGGGGCAGGTGGTTTCGCGGATATACTGGTTGGCCCATTTTTTTGCCCGCTCCGAAGTTTCCTCCCGCTGACTTTCGATATATTTAACCACTCCCTCGTAGGTCATGTAGTAGTTAATGTTTGCACCCAGTGGCGAGTTTTTCAGTTGAATACGGTCGTTGGTGCCATACAATATTTTGTCGAGTGCCTCTTCGGGCAGCTTGTCAATGGGGTCCTTAATTTTGCAATTATATTGGTCGAGTATGGCTTCGATTTGCCAAAAAATTACCGAGTTTTTGAAGTTGCCCAGTGGTGCAATACCGCCTTTGTGAATCGAAATTTTTCGGTCGGGTATCAGTTTGTTGATGTCAAGTTGGGGTATATGACCCAGTCCGTTACATTTTTCGCTGGCTCCCTGTGGCGAGTTAAACGAGAAATTGTGGGGCGCCGGTTCGGCATACGAGATACCGGTGGTGGGGCACATCAGATGGCGGCTGTAGTATTTCACTTCGCCGCTTTCGTGATCCAGTATCATCAGTATATCTTTGCCTTGCTTCATGGCGGTTTGCACCGAGTCTTTCAGACGCTTGTCCGATGCTTCGTCAACCACCATTTTATCGATCACCATTTCGATAAAGTGGTTTTTGTACCGGTCGGTTTTCATACCATGCCTCAGCTCGGTAATCAGCCCGTCAACCCGTGCCTGCAGGTAACCCTTTTTAATCATTTGTTCAAACAACTCGCGGTAATGGCCTTTACGGCCTTTCACCATGGGGGCGAGAACAATAATTTTCTTCCCTTTAAATTTATCGCGAATGAGGTCAAGAATTTTCTGTTCGGAATACTTCACCATTTTTTCGCCGGTGTTATACGAATAAGCTTCGCCGGCACGGGCATAAAGCAAGCGCAGAAAATCATATATCTCGGTTACCGTTCCCACAGTTGAGCGGGGATTTTTATTGGTTGTTTTTTGTTCGATGGAAATTACCGGGCTAAGTCCTGAAATCTCGTCCACGTCGGGACGTTCCATGTTGCCGATAAAAGAGCGGGCATATGCCGAAAACGTTTCGATGTACCGGCGTTGCCCCTCAGCGTATATGGTATCGAAGGCAAGCGACGATTTGCCGCTTCCGCTGAGTCCGGTTACTACCGAAAGCTTGTTGCGCGGAATGTCAACATCGATGTTGTGCAGATTGTGAACACGCGCGCCACGTACCTTAATATATTCCTGATTGTTATGTTCTGATTTATTGTTTTTTGTCATTTGTGTATTTGTTAGTACGACCTGTACTTTCCTTTGGGAATGATGATTTCGTAAGTTTTACCCTCGGGGTTAACAAGGGTTGTGTCGCGTAGCCAGGGATTGAAATACTTGAGAATTTTGTAGTTGGTGCCGTGTTCCTGCGCAAAGTCTGAAAAGTTTTCAACCGAAGTATCTACTTCAACCTCTTTGGTAGGGATAATGGGGTAGAGGTCTTTCCTTTTATAATAAAAACCATAGTCTTCGGGGTTTTCCATAATGGTTTTGAGCCCGAGAATACGAAAAACATAGCGGCTGGTTTCGGGATTGAGTAACAGGTTGTAATAGTGTGTCTCTTTTTGGCGTTCAATCTCGCGGTCGATTCCCCGGCGCCCGGCATTGTACGAAGCGGCCACGGTTGTCCAGTTGCCATATTTTTCGTACGATTCGTGCAGGTAGGCACAGGCAGCCACGGTAGATTTTTCAATGTTGTACCGTTCGTCAACTTCGTTGTTTACCTCCAGACCGTAATCCCGGGCAGTATGTTCTAAAAACTGCCATAAACCCACGGCTCCGGCAGGTGAAATAGCTTTTGGGTTAAAACCGCTTTCAGCCAGCGCAAGGTATTTGAAATCATCAGGTATGTTGTTTTCTTTTAGTATGGGTTCAATGATGTGAAAGTAACGTGGTGCCAATTTCATAAACAGCAGGGTCTGCGAGTGAAAATAAGTATTTACCAGTAACTCGCGGTCGAGGCTTTCGCGTACATCAAAATTATCGAGGGGCACAGGCTCACCGGCAAATGTCAACATTTCAGGTATAGGTGGCGGGGTCACTTCCTGTCTGATTTGTTTATTCTGTTCAGCAGTCGGATTGCCCGGATCTGTTTCAGAATTAAGTGCACTGTATGATGAAAATATTAATCCTGTAATTATAATTGCGACAAGTGATATGCCCGATATTATTGAAATTTTCTTTCTGCTCATCTTTGCTTCTCCAAATAAAACGTTAACGCAACAATCGGTATTTGTATTTTGTTGTTGCAAAATCAGTAATCCGCAAAAATACAGGAATTTTGTTACAGAAAAAAGAGATTGAGTGATAGAAAAATAAAATGCACTTGCAGGTTTACAATTATATTCCTGTTTAAAGATTTTGAACGAACTACATGTTGCATTTATTTACTATTATATGGAAAGGTCACATGAAGATGGCAATAAAAAGTACCCGGTGTTTCTGTTAATTGGAAAAAAGAACTAAAACATATATTGTACCCCGCTATACACGCAAAAAGTGTACGGGCGGACATTGTACGTTGGCATTTCATTCAGTGAATTAAGCTGTATTTTAATTAATGGCTCTATACTCAAATTAAACAGTTTTGAAATTTCATAATTGATGCCGGCACCTATGCTGCTGCTGAATGTAATATCGCGCAATCCTTCAATGTTTCCACTTGCAATTGAGTTATCATTCTGCGAAAGATATACGTCGTTCGATACCAGAAAGTTGGTGTTTATACCACCCAGCAAGTGTAA
>JAQIDF010000390.1 GCA_027858145.1 Prolixibacteraceae bacterium
TCGGCAACTTCCGAAGCAGTATTCACCGGAATGCTTTCTATTTTGATGTTACGTGCCTTACAACTTTTTTCAAGTTCTTTTAAACCGCTTACCGATGCCATTTCGCCCGGGCAGAATAAAACTCCAATGCTTTCCGCTTCGGGAATGTATTCCAGTACTAAGTCAACTCCCTGATCGGTGTAACTCATCCCGTCAATCCCGGTGATGTTGGGAATATGGTTTGTGTATGATTTGCCTAGGCCATTTCCAACGGGGTCGGCTACTACAGTGAATAAAATGGGTGCGTCCTTAATTTTTGCCACCAATGCCTGGGTAGCTGCAAGCACCGTTACAAAAATCAAATCATAATCTTCCCCCGATACTTGTTTTGCTATGTTGTTAAGGGTGGCAATATCGGCATTGGCATTGTATTGTTCGAAAATGAAATCGTCGTTTTTTATGTGCCCCAATTCCTTAAAACGCTGTAATATTCCCTTTTCAACGTCATCGCAGTCGGGCGAAGAAACATAATGCACCATGGCAATTTTTGGCTTAGAGCTAAATGGTTGCTGTTTTTTAACGGATAGTTGGGCTTGTTGTTTGTATTTTTCCGGAATCGAAACATTAAAATAGTCTGCTGCTTCGGAGTTTACCTTCACAATCGAATTGGAAACAAACTGATACGGAATTTTTCCCGGAGGTGTTCCGTTAAGCACTTTCCCGGCGAGCGTTGCAGCATCAACGCCGGCATAGTAGTAGTCGCTGGCTATGGCTGCTATTGCCCCGGCATCAACCTGTTCGCTTATAAATGCGAAATACGGGATGTTGTTATCGTAAGCAACTTTTATAATTGACGAGCCACTGCTGGCGGTCAGGTTGTCAGATATTTGCGTAAAAGCATCGATTCTGCGGCTGGCAATAGAAAGGGCTGCATCGGCTACTTCGGTTGCTGAGTTGGCCGGTACGGCTATAAGTGTTAGTCCCTTATCGCTTGCAGCTTTTTCAAGCCGCTCTTTGTAAGCTACCGAGTTTATTTCGCCTGGTGTGTAAATGGTTCCTATAATTTTTGCATTTGGCATCGACTCTTTTACAAGCGTTACCATTCCGTCGAAGTTGCTCATGGTTGAAATTCCTGTGAGATTGGGGTGGTGGTTGGTGAAAGATTTTCCCAACCCTGCACGTATCGGGTCGCCAACATTGGTAAATACAACCGGCGAATTAGTTACTTTTATAGAGATGGCCTGAATGGTGGGCGTTGAGGTAACAAAAACCAAATCCCATGTCTCGGCTGCAATGGCATTGGTAATACTGTTGAGGGTTGAAATGTCGCCCTGGGCATTATAAACTTTCAATGTATAATCAACACCTTCTTCCAACCCAATATTCTTTAGTTCATCGCGTATGCCGTGTTCGCAGTTTTCAGAGTTCGGACTATCGACATAATGGGCCAGGCAGAATTTGAAGTTTCTACCTTTAAGGGTCTTGTCGTCAGTTGAATAGTGTTGTGGGGTATTAATGCCGAGTTGACTGGCTTGTTCCTGTATAGCAGTGTTTCTTCTTTTGCGGTTATTAAGGTCGGAGACCAGAAGAATGCCGGCGATGATAATCAAAGCTAAGATACCATTGATTATTTTTTTTATTTGAGCCATATTGTTTTGTTTAAAAACATAAGTTAAGCAAAATTCCGGATTAAATTATTTCCAGTTTAAAATCTTCATAATTACAGCAATCAAAACATATATTGACAGGAGCAGAATAACCAGGTTAGTGGTTATGAGCAGGTAATTCTGTTGTGCCCAAAAATCCAGGTGGTTTTCTATGCTTGCCCAAATGGTTATCATGCTCATGAAAAGGGCAGGAATACCTGCCAGTAACCAATAATTGTTTTTTCGTTCAATTAAATATGCTGTTAGAATACTCAATGCGAGGGCTGCCAGAATTTGGTTTACAACACTAAAAAGCGGCCATAAGGTTAGTGCACCTTTCCCGTTTGCTCCGGTTGAATAAGCAAGCAGGGCAGCAGAAATTACAGCAAAAGCTGAAAGAAAATATCGATTATTAATTATAGAGGGTGTTTTTTTTGGTATGATTTCACTCAAAAAAAAGCGTTGCAGGCGAACCGAAGTGTCGAGACTTGTGCCTGCAAATGAAGCAACAAAAACTCCCATAACAACAAGAGCAATCTCGCGTGGAATTCCTGTTGATGCAATCATATTGGATGAACCTATCACAAAGGCCTGTACTTTTGATGCTAGTCCCTGGGCTGCCTGCCACGATTCGTAATGATGACTCCATGCTGAAAAGCCGGTTAGCAACTCATTGTTATTTGTTGTATATGCCAGCCCGATACCGGCAACCGATGCAATAATTACAAACAACGATAGTGCGCTTTCGGTAAGCATTCCGCCGTAACCAATCGATAAAGCATGCTTCTCATTAGATATCTGTTTTGAAGATGTTCCTGATGATACCAGCGAGTGAAACCTATACATCAGCAGATAGCCTGCCAATGTCAAGATCATGAGGATTATGGGTTTCATTGGATTTTGTGGTTTATATTAAATGTCATCCATTCATCGCCTCGTCTTCAGTGTTGAATATTTTAAAAATGCTTGAAAAGCCTGATATGTCGAAAATTTCCTTTATGGCCGGTTGCATATTGCATAAGTGAAGTTTGCCTTTAGTGCCCATTAGTTTTTTCTGTGTAATTAAGAAAACCCGTAACCCCGAGCTGCTGATGTAGTTAAGGTTTTCACAATCGAGTATAATGTTGTTTTCTCCCTTCTCGATGATGTCCATTATTTGTGTTTCAAACTCGTTGTAGTTTGTCGTGTCAATTCGTCCGCTGATTGCAGCTACGGTAAAGTCGCCTTTTTTACTTGTTGTTAAATCCATAGTATTATATCAATTTTGTTAGTGTTAATATATTTTTTTCGTTTTCTCGCTTATACTGAACGCTGTCCATGATTTTTCGAATCAAAAAGATGCCAAGTCCTCCTATTTGACGGTCTTCGGCTGATAGTGAAACATCGGGTGTTTCTTTTTTGGTTGGGTCAAAAGGCTTACCGTCGTCGGTGACGGTGATCTTAATTTCTTTGTCGATTTTTTCTGTCGTGATGTCGATATTATGTTCTTTTTTATCGTTGTAAGCATAAAACACAATGTTGCTGATGGCCTCTTCAAGTACCAGATTTAAATTGGTCACCATCGGCATGTCCAGTTTCCATTCTTCGCCAAGTTTTTCAACTTCTTCGGCCAACAACGGTAATTGCTCTATGTTGTTTTTTATGTTGATATGCTTTTGCATAGGCTATTTTTTAAGTCCTTTATAAATAATGCTCATCATCGTAAGGTCGTCCGATTGTTGGCAATCGTTAACATGAACAACCACATCACGGGCTACTTTCATAACAATCTCGGTAGGTTCGAGACTATTAATTCCGGTGATA